>NZ_VKDB01000015.1 GCF_007280555.1 Deinococcus detaillensis
CGTCCTGGCATGAATGCTCCTTCGCGCTGTGATCAGCCTAACGGCTGGTCGGGGCGAAGTGGCTTGGCCGTTGGTCCTCTCTAGGGGGTTCATTCCAAGGGCTTGCTCTTTATTTTCTCCGACTTCCTGCCCGGTGCTCTACAACCCTTCCTTCCTCCGAAATGGCAAGGCCAGCAAAAATGTCAAGGTATTGACCAAAACGATAGTCGGCCCCGGCGCGGTGTCCAAAAAGTACGACAGATACAAGCCCAACGTTCCGCAGAGTGCGCCAATGACGGCGGCGGCCAGCATCATGCCGCGCAAACTGCGCGAACGCAGGCGGGCGGTGGCCGATGAAGTAATCAGCAAACTGACACTCAAGGTGGTGCCGACCAGTTGCACGGTCAGGACGACCACCAAACCGATCAGAATCAGTAACAGATTATTCATTCTCCCCACCGGCAGGCCCACTGCCCGCGCTTCGGTGGGGTCGAAGCTGACCAGCAGCAGTTCTTTTTGAATGAAGGTCAGCACCCCGCCCACCACTACGGTGGCGATCAGGGTGCTCCACAAGTCGCTGGCCGTGACGCCCAGCGGGTTGCCGATCAGGAAGTTGGCGAGGTCGTTGGTGTACGTCGGCGCACGCGAGAGCATCACCAACCCCAGCGCGAACATGCCCACAAACACGATCCCGATGGCGCTGTCTTGTTTGAGGCCGCTTCTGCGCCCGACCGCGCCGATACCCAGCGCTGTGATGATGGCGGCGGCGAGTGCGCCGAGCAGCAAATTGCCCCGCAGCAAAAACGCGCCCACGATGCCCGGCAGTACCGCGTGGCTCATGGCGTCGCCGATATACGACAGCCCGCGCAAGACCACCCAAGTGCCGATCATGGCGCACAGCACGCTGACCAGCGCCACGCCGAGCAGGCCGCGCAAAAAGAAAGCGTAGTGGAAGGGTTCTAGAAGATCCATCTGAATGGCTTAGGCGTGAGCATGGGTGTGTCCCAGATGACTGCTGCTGAAGGTCGCTTCCACATTCTGCGGAGTGTAAACCACTTCGGGCTTGCCCTGCGCCACCACCCGGCGGTTGACCAGCACCAGGTGGTCGCAGGCAGCGGCAGCGGCCTCCAAATCGTGCGTGACCATCACCACGGCGCGGCCTTCGTCAGCCTGTACCCTCAGCAGCGCCATGATCCGTTCCTGCGTCGCGGCGTCCACGCCGGTCAGCGGCTCGTCGAGCAGCAGCAAACGGGCGTCGCGGGTCAGCATTCTCGCCAGCAAAACCCGTTGGCGTTGCCCGCCCGACAGCGCTCCGATGTGCCGGTCTTTGAGGTCGTAAACGCCCGCCTTTTGCAGGGCCTCACTCACCCGCTCGCGGTCGGCGCGGCCCGGCCAGCGGCCCCAGCCCAGCCGAGCA
Source organism: Deinococcus detaillensis (assembly GCF_007280555.1). Classification (NCBI taxonomy): domain Bacteria; kingdom Thermotogati; phylum Deinococcota; class Deinococci; order Deinococcales; family Deinococcaceae; genus Deinococcus; species Deinococcus detaillensis. The sequence continues at coordinate 1,397 of NZ_VKDB01000015.1, forward strand.
GTGCGGCCCATCATGGCGGTGTCCCAGACCGTCACCGGAAAGCCCCAGTCCAGCGTTTGCTGCTGCGGCACGTAAGCGACGGCAGTTTGCGGGCGGCCCAACTCCGGCGCAAAGGTAATGGTGCCGGAACTCGGCGCGGCGAGGCCCACCAGCGCCTTGAGCAGGCTGCTCTTGCCCGCTCCGTTTGGCCCGATGATGGCGGTGAACTCGCCTGCCCGAATGCTCAGGCTGGCGTCTTCGAGGGCGATTTGGGAGCCGTAACTGAGCGTCAGGTGACTGACCTGAACGAGAGGGGAGGGCGCTTGTGGTTGCTGCCTTGTGGCTTGCGGAATGAGAAGCGGGCCGCTGTTCATCGGCTCAGTTCACCCTCGCTTCTTGGTGAATGGGCAAGGCAAATGCTCTGTTCAGTCTCCGCCCTCCGTCCTCCACAGCACTCACTTCAAAGCCCCCACAATCACCCTGACGTTTTGCTTGAACGCCTTCAAATAGCTGTCGCCCGCGCTGCCTTTTGGCCCCAGTGCGTCGGTATACAGCGGCGGGGCGATTTTAACTCCGGTTTCCCCGCTGATAGTCTGGGCCAGGCGCGGATTGACGGTGTTTTCAGTGAAAATGGCCGGTGCGCCGCTCTTCCGGATGCCGTCCACCAGCCCGGCGAGTTCCTTGGCACTGGGCTGGCGCTCGCTGCTGAGGCCCGGAATCACGTTGCCGACAATCTTGAGGCCGTACCGATCTGCGAGGTAGCCCTGTGAATCATGGTTGGTCACCAGAACGCGTCTCGCGGCAGGCAAGCTGGAAAATTGCTGCTTGGCGTAAGCGTCCAGCGCGGCGAGTTGCTGCTGGTAAGCGCTCAGATTTTTGGCGTAGACGGCTTTGCCCGCCGGATCAAGCTGAGTCAGCGTGGCGGCGATCAATTTGACGAACTGCTCCACGTTCGCCGGATTCCACCACAGATGCGGGTCAGTGCCGCCGTCCGCTTGCCGCAACTTGACGCCGCTGGCTTTGGCGAGTTCGACCACCTTCACTCCGCTGGCCGCGCCGCGCAGTTTGGGCAGCCACTGTTCCAAGCCCGCTCCGCTGACAAACAACGTTTTACTGCTGCTCAGCGCGGCGATGTCGCGGGTGCTGGGCTGATACTCGTGCGGGTCGGCGTTGGCCGGAATCAGGGTGTTGATGCTGAGCCGCCCGCCGCCGATGGCCCCCACCCAATCAGCCACTAAGGTATTGCTGGCACTGACTCGCAGGGGCGCAGCCTGAGCGCCACTGAGCAGCGCCACCGCCAAACCAGAAGTCAAAAGAGTCGAGCGGAGGTTTATCACTCGAAAATGATAATCCATTATCAAATAATTGGCAAGCACATTCCCGCCTTCTTTTCCATCGGGCTGTCGGCCACCTGCTAAAGGCTATTCTTGGCGCACTCGGGGCAAACGCCGTAGAGCGTCACTTCATGCGCTTCCACCACGAAGCCGCCGGGGTAGATCGTGCCTGCGGGCAAGGCGACGGGGCAGGTGTGCAGGGTGAAGACCCGCTGACAGGCCCGGCATGAAAAGTGGTGGTGGTGGCCGCGCCCGCTGGCTTCATACAGGTTTTCGCCGTCCAGCGTGACCATGTGCGCCGCGCCCTGCTCTTGCAGCAGCTTAAGGGTGCGGTACACGGTGGCGACGCCGAGTTTGGGCAGTTCACCCAGGGCACGGCGGTGCAGCTCCGGCACGTCCAGCGGGCCTTCAGCAGCCTGCAGCAAGCGGCCAATCACCTCGCGTTGACGGGTACCACGCGGGCGGAGGGAGGAAGCGGGCGCGGCACTCATGAACTCCAGCGTAGCAAATTGGCAAGCGGGAATTGAGAGAGGGTTCTCAGACGGTGGCGGGGAAACTCGGGCTACACTCCGCTCAATGAAGCGCGTACTTCTGGCCGTTTTGGGATTGTGTTCAAGCTGGGCGGTGGCCGGCGGAGGGGGGCAGCCGCCCGCACCTCACGCTTCCCCGCGCAGCGTGCCGGTCTTGATCTTCAACTTCAAGCCGGGTGACGAGATTACCAACGGCCCTTTTCTATGCGCGGACGGTCAGGCCGTTTTCGCAGAAGCCCTTCCCGACGCCCTGCGCCTGACCCGGCGCGGCGAAATCTTGACCTTGCCCAAACTCACCAAGCCCAACCAGTACGGCAAAGACGGCGTTTCGTGGGTCAACACTGGGCCGGACAGCGCCGAACTGACGCTGGGGCGCACGCAGCCGGTCAAGTGCTACGCGCCGCAATCGGGTGACGTCTATGCTCAGTCCCTCAATTTAGGTGTTGCCCAACCATACCGTTGTGCGGGGGGAGAAGAGCTATGGGTTTCTCCTGTCCAGATTCAGGCTCTCAAGATGGGCACGCTCAGCATGGTCGTGCTCAGCCAAAGTCACAGCGGTCAAGCGCCCGTGACCACCCTGCTGCCGCAGGTGCGCTCGGCCAGCGGGATCAAGTACCAGAGCAGTCAGTGGACGTGGGTGACCAACGGGCGAGAAGGCCGGCTGGAGCGGCAAGGCAAAACAGCCGTTCAGCAGTGCCAGGCCGAGATCAAGTGAGCCGCATTCCCGCAAGAGCTTGCAAAAAATTTCACATTTTGATGAAGATAGGCTTGGCCCGCGCTGGCTGGGCTTTCAGCAAAAAAAGCCCCATCAGCACGGTGTTTTTCCGCTCTTTACTGTTTGGCCGCGCTGGAGTAAACTAACGCTCTAACGGCCTCCAAGCAGCTCCATTTTCGGGTACTTGTCTTGAGGCAGTGTTGGTCAATCGCCGCTTGAACGTGACGGCGCTGGACACTCGGTCTGGCGCTGGCTTGTTTTGGCGCGGGCATAACCAAAAGCCAAAAGGAGGTGAGGAAACATCGGAACCAAAGAAGAAGTCCGCGAGCGGCTGAGCATCGCCGAAGTGGTGGGTCAGTATGTCAGCCTCACCCCTGCCGGGAAGGGAAGATTGAAAGGCCTGTGCCCCTTTCACAATGAAAAGACCCCCAGCTTTCAAGTTGACACAGAGCAAGGCTACTATTACTGCTTTGGGTGTAAAGCGGGCGGCGACCTTTTTTCATTCGTGCAGCGTACTGAGAACCTGAGCTTTGGTGACGCGCTGCGCAAACTGGCCGAGCAAGCCGGCGTCACCGTCGAAACGCGCTACGGTGAGAAGTCCAGCCGCGATATTTATGAGGTCAACGCTTTTGCGCTCGAATACTTCCGCAACTCGCTGAGCGGAGTGGGCCTAGACTACTTTCACGCACGCGGTCTGACCGAAGAGACCATCGCCAAATTTGAACTCGGCTACGCCCCCGACGGCTGGGACGGCCTGCTGAGCCTTGCCAAGAGTCGCGGGCTGAATGAGCGCCAATTGCTGGAAGCGGGCCTGCTGTCGGAAAATACCCAGACTGGACGGGTTTATGACCGCTTCCGGGGGCGGGTAATGTTTCCGATCCGCGACCACCTCAGCCGCTTGGTGGGCTTTGGCGGGCGGGTGCTGGGCGACGAAAAGCCCAAGTACCTCAACACGCCGGAAACCGAAGCCTTCAAAAAAGGTGAACTGCTCTACGGCCTCAACTTTGCCCGCAGCGCCGCTCAGAATGCCAGCCCGGACGGCGGCGGCGAACTGATCGTGGTGGAAGGCTACATGGACGTGATTGCGCTGCACCAAGCTGGATTCGAAACGGCGGCAGCGACGCTGGGCACGGCACTCACGGCAGACCACGCCACCTTGCTGGCCCGACTCGACGTTCAAAAGCTGGCCTTGATGTTTGACCGCGACGAAGCGGGACTCAAAGCCACGTTGTCGGGCCTCGATCAGGTGGTGGGCAGCAAGCTGAGGGTGCGGGCCACCCGCGTACCCAGCGGCAAAGACCCCGCAGACGCGGTGATGGCCGGAGAGCTGCACGCCATCCGGCAGGCGCTGGCCAGCGGCCTGGACGAAGTGCATTACCGGGTGGAAGCGGCCATTCAGAAGTACGGCGTGAGCACCACCGAGGGCAAACGCCGAATTTTGATGGAACTCTTGCCGAGAATGCAAAACCTCGATCCGTTCGATGAAAGTGCCAAGGAGATGCGGCGGCTGGCCTGTGACCCGCTGGGCCTCAAGCCTGAAGCCCTGAACGACTGGATTGCCAACAAAGCTAAGCGCAAAACCCTGACTGACACCCACTTGGCGGGCATGTCCAGCCAGCATAGCGGCGATCACGAGTTGGCCTTGCTGCGCCAGATTCTGCTGGCCCCGGCGCTGCTCGCCAAGCTGGACGGGCAGACGCCCTGGCAAAACGAAACCGTCAAAAAAGTCATGCTGGCCGCACGGGGAGCCAAGAGCAGCGAGGAGATTCTGGAAGTCTTCAGGGGCCAGCCCGAGGAGCAGTTGCTGATTCGTCTGCTGTTTGAAGGCCGCGATCCACGCTCACACAGCCGCGCCAACGCCGAGCAGTTTGAGCAAAAAGTGGGCGCGTACGCCGCCGCCGCCGTGGACGATATTCAGTCGGGCCTGAGCATCGACTCGCTGCGAACCGAAAAAGACTTGCTGGCGCGGCAAATGGCGAGCGCTTCCCCTGAAGAAAAGCGGGCGCTGCTGACTCAGATTTCAGAATTGCAGCGGGCCATCGAAGCGGAAAAACGGGTGCGGCGGATGCAGGCCTGAGGCAACTGGCAGGGTATGGGATAGCAGCTTGCTGAGCAGTTCTAACCGCTGCTCCCTTAACCACTCGTCAGCAGCGCCGCGCCGGTCAGCGCGAGTGCCACGCCGCCCCACTGGGCGGGCCGCAGTTTTTCTTTGAGCACCGCGACGGCCAGCAAGGTGGTAAACGCCGGATACAAACTGGTCAGCAGCGCACCAATCGCCAGCCCGCCCCCCTGCACCGCCAGCAGATAAAACACGTTGCCGAGCGTGTCGCCGGGAGCTGAAGCCAGCAGCAGGCCGAGTTTTTGGGGACGCAGGCCCACGGTGAGGGCGGTCAGCGGCACGATCACCAGACTGCTGGCCACGCGGGCGGCGCTCAGCGTCCAAAGAGCGCCTGCCGAGTCGTGGGCTTGGCCGAGCATGACAAAGTAAAAGCCGAAGCCCACCCCAGCCAGTAAGCCTAGCAGCACGCCGCTGCTTGCCTTGCTCCCGGTTTGCGGTGTAAAACTCAGCAGCGCGGTGCCGAGCAGCACGCACAGCGCTCCTGCCCAGCCCCAGATGCCCAGCAGTTCGCCGCCCGCGACGCCCACCGCCACCGGCACCGCCGCCGAGAGTGCGCCCGCGCCCACCGACACCGCGCCCATTGGCCCCAGCGCCAGCGCTTTGTAAAACGCCAGTACCGCTCCCAGGCCCACCACGCCCGCTGCCGCTCCCCACCACAAGTCTGCTGAGGGCGGCAGCGGTTGGCGCAGCAGCACAGCCAAAGTCAGCAAGATCAGCGCCGCTGGGGGGTGGGTGAGCGCGGCGACCCGAAACGGCGAATTGTAGCGGCTGGCGACGCCCGCCAAGAAATCGCCCACGCCGTAGCTGAGCGCGGAGAGGAGGCCGAGGAGAGCAGGATTCATGCTGGGCAGTGTAGAGCAGTAGCGTGCTGGACGATGGGTAGTAAGCCGTGCAGGTGCTGGCCTTCAAACTTTTTCCCTAGAGCATTTGTCAAAAAAGAAGCTCTTTTTTGACCGAGCGGGCAGGCCTGGTAGGTGCCGCTTTGCCCAAGAACCAACGGGAGTGGAATAGAGAGAGCATTTGGGAGGATGGATGGCTGAGCGTGTTTTTTGCTCAGCCGTCTATTCGGACAAATGCTCTGAGCCGCCCGCCGCAGGCCCCCTTCCCTTTGACCTATCAGACAGGCTAAAGTACCCAAACGCCATGAGCCAACTGCTGCTGATCCGTCACGGGCAGGCCACCCCCTTTGAGGCCGACACTGACCGCTTAAGCGAGTTGGGCGAGCGGCAGGCCCGCCAGATCGGCAAGGCGCTGCATGCCGAACACCTCGGCGTTACCCACCTGATCCACGGCCCGTTGGTCAGACAACGCCGCACAGCGCTGTTAGCCGCTGAAGGCATAAATTGGCCGACGCCCCAAGAAGACGCTCGACTGGCCGAGTACGACGGCGACGGTCTGCTGCGCTGGCTCGCGCCGCTGCTGGCTGAGCGTGACGCCGAGTTCGCGGAGCGCGTCCAGAAGTTTGATCGGGAAAAGACTGGCCCGCAGCGCAACAAGTACCTGCAAGCCGTGTTTGAGCCGCTGACGGGCGCTTACTTGCGCGGCGAGCTCCTCCATGAAGAAGTGGAAACCTGGGCCGACTTTGGGGCGCGGGTTCAGTCGGCCATGCACGATGTGCTGCGGCTCCCAGGCGCAACGGTGCTGGTGTTTACCTCCGGCGGCGTGATCGGCAGTGTGGTGGCTGGCGTGCTCAAGGCCCCACCTGAAACGGCGCTGGCTCTCAACTGGCGCATCAAAAACGGCTCGATCACCCGCTTGACTTACGGCGGTGGGCGGGTCAGTTTAGACAGTTTCAACGAAACGGCGCATCTGGGCGAGTTACAGAGTTGGCGGTAAGCGCCGCAGAATCTGCTCTCATCACAGGCCATACCTCACATCCAAAGGAGCCACACCATGCAAGCCTTCCAATGTACCCACCTCGGCCCACCCGACGAACTTGAACTGAGTACCTTGCCCGACCCCACGCCCGCTGGGGGTGAGGTCATCATCGAAGTCCACGCCGCGCCGCTCAACTTCCCTGATGTGCTGATGATTGAAGGCAAATACCAGATGCGCCCTGAATTGCCTTTCACCCCCGGCGCGGAAGTGGCCGGAATCGTTACGGCGGTGGGGGAGGGCGTGACGCACCTCAAGGTCGGTGACCGGGTGGCCTCGTTCGTGCAGCTCGGCGGCTTTGCCCAGCAGGTCGTAGCGCCCGCCAACGCCACCTTTCCGCTGCCCGAAGGGGTGGATTTTGCTGAAGGTGCGGCGCTGCCACTGGCTTACGGTACCTCGGCCCACGCGCTGCTCGACCGCGCTGAACTCAAAGCGGGTCAGACCCTGCTGGTGCTGGGCGCGGCGGGCGGAGTGGGCCTCGCGGCGGTGCAAATTGGCAAGGCACTCGGAGCGCGGGTCATCGCGGCGGCTTCTACCGACGAAAAGCTAGCGCTGTGCCGCCAAAACGGGGCCGACGACACGATCAACTATTCCACGCAGGATTTGCGTTCGGCTCTCAAGGAACTGACCGGCGGCAAAGGCCCAGACGTGATTTACGACCCCGTGGGCGGCAAACTGGCCGAGCCAGCCTTCCGGTCTATCGCTTGGGGCGGCAAATACCTGGTGGTGGGCTTTGCCGAGGGTGAGATTCCGGCCCTGCCGCTCAACTTGGCGCTGCTCAAAGGCGCGTCCATCGTGGGCGTGTTCTGGGGCGAATTTGCCAAGCGCGGCCCCAAAAAGAACCTCGCCAATCTGCGCCAACTGCTGACGTGGATGGGCGAGGGCAAAGTCAAGCCGTATATCTCGGCCCGCTACGCGCTGGCAGATGTGCCGCAGGCACTCAAGGACATGGCGGGGCGCAAAGTGACGGGCAAAGCGGTGATTGAGCCGCAGCGGTGAGGCTGGCTTACGATTAAATTACTGTTGCCGATAACCCAGCCAAACGCCTGCCCACATTCCTGTACCGCACCGCGCTTTGTAGGGATACTTGGCAGGGGTCGTCCAGTGACTCAGGAGAGCATTCGGGCCGTCAGGGTCTGCCTGTGCGGCTGCTGCGAAGCAAGCGGACAGACCTGACGTGGCAAAACGCCGTCCACTGAGCGCTTCAAGGAAGGTGCGGGCCAACGTCAACCGTTCTGCTGTGAGTTTTGGCGAGCCGAACATCAGCCGGGCATTGGTGACGACTCGGCTGTGTGGATGGAGATCGAATTCTGCGAAATCCCCGTTGTTCAAGCTAAATCTTTGGGTAAGGAGACTGGCCATAAATGGGCCTTCACGCTCCAAACGGCAGCCGTTGGTAAAGCAAAATGCACTTTGAGCAGGCGTCTGGATGGTGCCGAGGAGGGCTGGCGCACGGTCAAGTCCTCCCGCTGCTGCCGTACCGAGAAGGCTCAAGAGCAGAAAAAGTTTCACCCGATAAATGCCTTCCCACCCATAAACGGCTGCAAGGCCGCCGGAATCCGAATGCGTCCATCGGCCTGCTGGTGGTTCTCCAAAAACGGCACCAGCACACGCGGCACGGCGATTCCGGTGTTGTTCAGCGTGTGGGCAAAGTGCGGTTTGCCGCCCTCACCCTTGTAGCGCAGACCGGTGCGGCGGGCCTGCCAGTCACCGAGGTAGCTGCACGAATGCGTTTCGCGGTAAAGCTGCTCAGACGGCACCCACGCTTCGATGTCGTACATCAGCGCCTTGCCCGCGCCCATGTCGCCGGTACAGTTCTGAACGACGCGGTAAGGCAATTCCAGCGCCCGCAAAATGCCCTCGGCGTTGGCCAGCAAAGTGTCAAACCACTTCAAGGCTTCTTCCTGATCGGCCCTGCAAATCACGTACTGCTCCACTTTGCGGAACTCGTGAACCCGAATCAGTCCGCGCACATCGCGCCCTGCCGAACCCGCTTCGCTCCTGAAGGCGGCGGAAATGGCGGCAAAGCGGATCGGCAAGTCTTCTCCCGGCAAAATCTCGCCAGCATAGAGGCTGTTGACCGGCACTTCAGCGGTTCCGGCCAGCATCAAATCCAGCCCCTCGATTTTGTAGACTTGATCTTCGCCGCCCGGAAAATGCCCGGTCGCCACCAAGGTTTCAGGCCGCACCAGCGCGGTGGTGGACAGCGGCGTAAAGTCCCTATCTGCCAAATAGGTCAGCGCGAACGTCAAAATGGCTTGCTCCAAGAGCGCCGCTTCACCCTTGAGCAAATAGCTGCGGCTGCCCGAGACGCGGGCCACCCGCTCGGCGTCGGCCCAGTGGTGCTTGTCGAGCAAAGCCACGTGGTCAAGCGGGGTGAAGTCGAAAGTGGGCAGCTCGCCTTCGCGGCGCAGTTCCACATTGTCCGAGTCGTCTGCACCTTCCGGCACGCCGTCCAGCGGGATATTCGGCACCCGCAGGAGCAACTGCTTGAGGGCGTCTTCGTGGGCACGCAGAGCGGGTTCGAGTTCTTTGAGTTCCTCGCCTAGCGCTTTGCCTTTTTCAATCAGTGCGGGTTTTTCTTCTTTGGGAACTTTTGGCACCGCTTTGGCATTGGCGTTGCGCTCGGCTTGCAAGGCTTCGACTCGCTGCTTGAGTTCGAGGAGTTCGCGGTCAACTTGCAGCAACTCATCCAGATCAAGGCCGATTCGTTTGACTTGAATGGCGTGCTTAACAAGGCCGGGGTTGTCACGTATAAATTTGAGATCAAGCATAAAGTTCCTTTGAAGTTAATAAGTGTTTGGTGGGTTGTGGGAAAAGCAAAGGCTTATTCCGTATCCACCGTGCGCGGCACTTTTACGAAGCCATCCTGCATTGCGGGAGCTAAACGCTCTAGGGCCGAGTGTGGCAGCAGTTCAGCGGGCACGTCGTCGCGCATCACGTTTACGAGGGCCACCGGGCGCTGCATTTCCTCTACGCCGTCGGTGTTGACCGCCTGAAGCTGCTCGAAGTAGCCCAAAATGGCGCTCAGTTCGCCGCGCATCTGTTCGGCTTCGTCCGCGCCCAGCTCCAAGCGGGCAAGGTTCATCAGGTGGCTGAGTTCGGCAGCGTCAATCATGGGCGCTATTGTAGGGGAAAAGCGGGGCTGGCCTCTCATCGCCGCACCCCGCTCGTTTGGTGGTTCAATTACTCTGAGTCGGTAACTTCAATGTCGCGGCCCACTTGGCTTTGAATTTGGTCTTTGACACACGTCAGGCGGACTTGATTGCTTTTCAGCGGCCAAATCTTGTCGTGGGCTTCCATACTCAAATGGTTGTCCACCAGATCAAAAGTGACGGTCAGAAACTTGCCCTTGGTCATCAGCTTACGGCCCGAGATCGCCAGTTCATGTGTGACTTGGTCTGCCACACACAAAAAGCGCTTGGGGCCGCTGCTGGCGTCCAGTTCCACACCATTTTTGATGGTTTTGACACGGACTTCCATGACACGGTCTTGGGCTAGAGCTGAACCGAGCAGTCCAGCCAGTATCAACACAACAGTTTTGCGGTTCACTGACTCAGCACCCAACTCGTTCCGGTGGCCGCGTCCCAGATGTGCAGCACTTTTTTGAACGACACCACGTACTGCTTGGTGCCCGGAATGGCCGCCACGATATTGACGTCACTGTCGCGGCCACTGCTGAGGCTGCCGACTTTAATTTGCTTGAGCGTGCGGTCACCGCTGGCCGGATCAATCAGCACCACGTCCGAGTAATCGTCGTTGGCTCCGGTGCGAATGGTGGCGATGCCCGCGCCGCCAGTGGCCAGCGTGCCGAGGTAGCCGACTTGGGCGTCACCACTTCCCTTGCTGCGGGCCGGAGTCTGAACATTTTTGAGGCTGATGGTGCGGCGGGTTCCGTCTTTGGTGTTGACGGCAAGTAAGGTGTTGCCGCTGGGGTTGGGGCCGGTGGCAGTCACAAACTCGCCGCCAACTAGGGCACTGGCAAACACCAGTGGGCTGAGGGTATTGATGGTCGCGCCAGAGCCGACTTGGGAGGTGCCGTCGGCAAAATACTGGCTGACCCAAGTGCAGCTTCCACCAGCGAGTGGCACTTTGACGAGGCCCGCGCCGGTGCCGGACGGATTGTTGACCATCATCAAATACAGATTCTGGGCGTCGGCCTCAAAAGTTTCGGCGGGCTTGAGGGAAGTTTTGTCGCCACCCTTACACAATGAATCGCTGCTCTGGTTAAAGCGGCTTTTTTCAATATCCCGAATGGCACTCGGCCCCGACGGTGCGGCGTCATTGAAGACTCTAGAAGCCCAGATGAGCGTGCGATTGCCGGTTTTGGAATCAATTTTAATAATCTCCGTGCGTTGTTGTAAGCCCTTGTCCACGAGAGCCAGAATGCTGCCGCTGGGGCCGGGCCGCACCACTTCCACGCGGCCCAAGTCGTACGCCTCGGCGCTTTGGCCCTTGTCGCTGACATACTTGACGCCCGACCCATGCCACTCCTCGCCGTCGTAGCCGCTGACGACGCTGCGGTTGCCGGTGGCGAGGTCAACCCGCATCACCACGCCCTGATTGTCTTGTTGGCCGCCAAACTCCACCGGCACCATCACGCTGTTGCTGGCCGCGTCCACATAACCCGAGCCGATTTTAACAAGTCCGCCCAAATTAAACGGCAAGCCACTGCCGATTTTGCCTTGATTGCTGTCTTTGAGCGTGCAGCGGACATTGCTGGCATCTTTTGAGCAGTTGACAGTCGGCAGATTCAGCGCGTAGACACTGCTGGATACACCCAGCAGTAGAGCAAGAAGTCGTGTTTTGGAGTGAAGTTTTTGGCGCATGGTTCTCCTGTTGAGCTTGAATGGGGTTAATAGTGACATAGTTCACAGTCGCCGCTTCATCATGCCTGATGCTGGGTGGCTGGTGTATTCAGGATTTTTTAATGGCAGGAGGACTGACGCTTACTGCCGCGCCCTATATTCTTCGCTCGCCAGCTTGATGCACAGCGCCACTGCCTGCATCGCTTCGCGCACCTCGGCAACGGGCGGGCGGCTCGGTGACAAGCGGATATTGCGGTTGTGCGGGTCTTTGCCGCCCGGATAGGTGGCCCCGGCGGGCGTGAGGCTGACTCCAGCTTGCTCGGCCAATTCCACCACGCGCTCAGCCACCGGCAAGGCTGTATCGAGGCTGACGAAATAGCCGCCTTTGGGGGATTTCCAAGACGCGTACTGGCCGCCCTCACCGAGTTCGGCACTCAGGACGTCATGCACCGCTTGAAATTTAGGCGCGAGCAGGGCGGCGTGGCGGCGCATCAGTCCCTCTACGCCGCCCGGATACTGCTCAAAAAACTTGACGTGACGCAGTTGCTCGACTTTATTCGGCCCGATGCTCTGGGCGTTGAGCAGCTTGCTCAGGTAAGCGATATTGGCTTCGCTGCTGGCCATGAATCCCAGACCCGCGCCGGCCAGGGTAATTTTGCTGGTGGAGGCGAACACCACCGCGCGGTCAGGGTGTCCGGCCTCGGCGCAGAGCTGCACCAAATTGACCGGCATGTCGCGGTCATCTTCAAACAGGTGGTGAACGCGGTAAGCGTCGTCGGCGAAGATGGTGAAGTCGGGCGCTGCCGCTTTCAAGCTGGCTAGGCGTTGTGCTTTGGCCGCGCTGATGCTTTCGCCGCCGGGGTTGCTGTAGGTCGGCACGAACAAGAGGCCCTTGACGAGTTCGTCGCTGACCAGTTTTTCGATGGCGTCCACGTCAGGGCCGTCGTCTTGCATCTCCACCGTCAGCAGCTCGAAGCCCAGCGTCTCCAGCAGCAAAAAGTGGCGATCATAACCTGGCACCGTCACGATCATTTTAGGCTTGCCCTCTAACCTGACCCAGGGCTTGGGGCTCCCCTTCAGGCCGTGCAGCAAAGCGGCGGTCAGCACGAAGCCTTGCAGCTCCAAGCTGGCATTGTTCCAAACGATGATGTTGGCGGCCTTCACGTCCAGGTATTTGCCGAACAGTTCGCGGGCTTCGGGAAGTCCCTGCACGCCGCCGGGGTAATTGCGGGTATCCAGCTTGCCCGCCATGTAGTCGCCCTCACCCAAAATAGTCAGCAGGCCGTTGCTCAAATCAAAATCCGCGTCGCTGGGCTGGCCGCGCTGCATGTTGAGCTTCAAGTTTTTGGCTTTGAGGGCGGCGTATTGTGCCTGCGTAGAGTTGCCTGTAGGGTGAGAAGTCGTCATGCACTCAGCTTAACGGATGGGCGGTGTCTTGATCTTTGCCCACACTCTACAAGCTCTTCGCCGCCCACAGCAGCAGCGGAGCCACCAGCAGGGCCGGCAAGAAGCTGGCGACCCTCACCCGTTTGTCTTCTTCAAAGCCCAGCCCCGCCAGCATCAGATTCCAAGCGATGCCCGCAATCATCAGCCCGCCCGCGCCGGTGATTAGCAGCACATAGGGGTTGCTGTTCAGCGTGCTGGGGTCGGCCCCACCCAGTAGCGCACTGGCTAGGCCCCCAGAGGCCAGCGCGATGCCGCCCTGAATCACCAGCACGGCGGCGGCGCTGAGCAGCACCCCGACGCCGTAAATGCTGGCCAGCGCAATAGACGAAATACCGTCGAGCGTGGCCTTGAGGATGTAGGAACTGTTGTCACCGGTCAGGCCGTTTTGGATGCCGCCCACCAACGTCAGCGGGCCGACGCAAAAGAGCAGGGCCGCCGCCACGAAGCCTTCTGTAAATTGCCCCTCGCCTTTTAAGCGGCGCTTGAGGGTGTCGCCGAGAGTGGACAGACGCTCTTCCAATTTCAGCGCTTCACCGATCACCGCGCCGAGCGCCAGCCCCACCAAAGCCAAAATCACCCCCGGAATAGAGCCAGCCTTGACGCTGTTTAAGCTGCCTGCCATGCCAAAGGCGATATACAGCGTCACCAAACTCAGCACTTGCAGCAAGGTGCGCTGGGTGCGCGGCGGCAAGCGGCTGCCCAAGAACAAACCGATGCTGGAGCCGATCAGCACGGTGGCGGTGTTGATCAAGGTGCCGGAAAGCTGCGTGAGAAGAGACATGAGCGCCATGCTAGCGCGGCGGTGGGGCCGCTCTTCAGGAGGGGCCACCCGCCAACTTTCTCCGGGGCGGGCGAAGCGCTTACTTTGGCGCTCACTTGAAGTGAGGCGGAGTCGGGAGCTGATGAGGGGTACGCCTCCACTTCTTTAATTTATCTCATTTAAATTGCCTCAAGAACAAGCTGAAAGTGCCTTGACATTCGCTGCTATAGTGAAGGGCAAGTTGAATATGCTGACTGGGTTTCAACCACTTCTGCACCCTCAGCGGCCTGCGTTTAGCGGGTCAAGTGGGCCGGGAGGTCAAGCTGGGCTGCGGGCCGTTTGGCACGGCGTGAATGTTCTGCCCTGCTTGAGCGCACAACTGAACTTACCAAATCTGAGGCCCCCTTCTGGCGGCCTTTTTTCGTCTTTGTCGGCTTATCCGTGGTGGTTAGCTCTTTGGGTGGCTTTTGCCTGCCCTAACTCGGAGGAACAGATGACCCTAAGCGAACAGTTCCAGACCCTGCCCAAGCTCCTGAAAGTCAGCGAAGTGGCCGATTTTACCGGCACCCACGAGCGCACCGTGCGCCGCTGGATCAGAGATGGCCGAATGCCCGCTGTGGAAAGTCCCGCCGGCATCCGCGTGCCGCGCCGCACGCTCTGGCGCTTTTTGGGTCTGGACTTGGCTGTTTCGCCCGCCGCCTGAAGTTGCCCGCACCCCGCCCCGCTCCCGCTTCGGCGGGGGTTTTTGCTGAGTTGGTCAGGGGTTGGCGAGTTGTTTCTCTAAGCCCAGTGCCAAGCCCAGTACCTCGGCGTCTTGTTGCCAAGCGGTCACCAGTTGTACGCCCACGCTCAGGCCACCCGCAGGGCAGGGGAGAGCCAGCGTCGGCACGCCCAGCAAGCTAAACGGCACGGTCAAGCGCAAAACGGCCACCCGCAGCGGCGTTTGACCCTCGGGCAAAGTCAGATGGTCTTGGCCGATGAGCGGCGCAGCGCTCGGCACGGCGGGAGCCAGCAGCACGTCGAAAGTGTCAAATAGGGTGGCAAGTTGGTCGCGGTAAATCTGGCGCTGGGCAAAGGCCGCTTGAACGTCTTCGGCCGTGCGGGCCGCGCCCAGACGCAGCAGCGCTTCGGTGCCGGCACTAAAGCCTGTCGGTGAGTCTTTCAGCGCCGAGGCGTGGATAGCCGCCGCCTCGCTCTGCACGATGGGGCTGTAAGCGTCCAGCATATCGGGCAATTCAATTTCGCTGAGCTGTGCGCCAAGTGTCTTGAGCTGCGCCGCCGTTTCATCCAGCGCGGCGAGCGCTCCGGCTTGTAGCCAGTCGATGGGCCGCCACAGTCCCACTTTCTTTCCAGCCCAGCTTTGGGCTTTCACGCTCTCCCCGCTCAGCACGGTGTGGAGCCGGGCCGCCAGCGCCACATCACGGGTCAGCGGCCCAGTGTGGTCGCAAGTGAGACTCAGCGGCAGCACGCCCAGAGTCGGCCAAGCCGGATGCCCCTTGGTCGGCTTGAACCCCACCACCCCGCACCACGCCGCCGGAACGCGCAGGCTGCCGCCGGTATCGGTGCCCAAAGCGAAATCCACTTCGCCCCGCGCCACCGTGATGGCCGCGCCGCTGCTGGAACCGCCGGGCATCCGGGAGGAATCGAGCGGATTGTGCCCCGGCGTCACCGGATTCGCGCCGCTGATGCCGAGGGCAATTTCGTGCAGGTGGGTTTTGCCCAGCAGGGTCGCGCCCAGTTCGAGCAGGCGACTCACCAGTGGGCTGGGCGGCAAGCTCGGCAGCGCCGCGTGGGTGGAGGCCCGCAGCGGCCAGCCTTCCACCTCAAACAGGTCTTTGGCGCTGAAGGTCAGGCCAGAAAGTGGCCCGCCCGCCGCGCCCGCCAGCGGCTCGTCCGGCAGGTAAGCCCACGCGCCCCAGTCATTGCCCCCGCTCACGGTAAGATGGCGGGCTGCTGAAATAAGCCCTGCGTCAGCGTGTACGGCCCAAAGCTCGGTTTGCCCAGCATTCCGAGGTCGGCGGTGAAAGTTCCGTCCAAGCGGTAGGGCATCTCGCGCCCCCGCGCCACTTGCAGCCAAATGGCGGTGTTCTGAAAGCTGACCGGAATCTCCAGAAAAGCGTCCTGATCGGCGCTGCCACGCGGCGGCAAATTGACATTCGGCAAATCCACCGTACCTACGTCGCTGCCGTTGAGGTAAAAGTGCGCGTTGATGTTGGCCAGCCGCGCCGGAACCGGATTGGGGTTGTCAATGCGGAGTTTGAGCGTCACGCGGGCGATGGCCGGTGAGCCGAGACTCAGCCCCGTTAAGCGGGTTTGCACGACGCTGAAGGTGGGCACTTTGATGACTTGTTGCAGCGCGGGCGCACAACTGCTCAGGCCCAGCACGGCGGCCGTCAGAAGGGCGCAGAGCGCGAAACGGATGGGCAGCATCATGGCTCAGAGTCTACCCCCAGATTCGAGTGGATATCGGCTCCGGTTAGCCCCCGCTCCAGCGCTGCCGCTAGACTACGGGCATGACGCCTCGCCTTTTTTTCCGCTCCCTGCTCAAGCTCACCTTGCTCGGCTCGACTCTTCTTGCCTCTGCTCTCCTCGGTTCGGCTCAGGCCGTGACCTACGACTTCGGCGCTTCGCTGGCGTCTTCCGATCTGGCGGTATCCGGTGTGCGGGCCTTCAGCGTTCGGGCGGGCGTGTCTGATGTGCTGCTGGGTCAAAACCGCTTTTCGCTGGCGCTCTCCAACCGCGCCGCCGAAGTGGGTGTGCAGCGCAACCAAGCCCTGTTTACCATCGGCACGGTGCGTTTGGCGGCCAGCGGCGCACTGGTGTATGCGGGGCCAATCGGCACACGCCTGAGGGCCGAGGCCAGCGGCAGTCTGGGGCCGGTGGCGCTGAGTGCGTCGGGGCAGCTCTGGAATTCGCCCGCTGCGGCGCTCGACCCGCTCTTGGTCTGGAGCCAGATGCCGGTCAATCTTAACGCTTCAGGCTTGCAGGCCAATCTGGAAGCCAAATACCGCCCCTCACGCGACTTGATTTTGACGTTTGCCGGTGAACTGGGCAGCCAAAGCCTCGCCTCGCTGACGGGCGAGTGGCGGGCAGACGCCCTGAGCTACCGCTTGGGAGCCAGCGCCGGAAAAGGCGTCGTGGCCGCACTGGCGGGCGTGACTTACCGCGCCGAGAACTTCACCGTGGCTGCCGACGCGCTGGTGGGCCGTGCCGCAGCAGGTCAAGCAACTTTGGGAGGCGCACTCAGTTTGGACGCTCCAGCGGCGCTGCCCCTCAACGATGCCCAAGCCATCGGCCTGAGCGCTTACCTCAAGTACGAGCCTTGGCGCACGGCCGCTTTGCCGCTCCGGTACGGCGTAGATGTGGACGTGCCGCTGGGCGCGGCGGTTGACGGCCAGCTCAATCTCGGACTGCGCGGCGGCAGCGGCGGCTTCGGGGTGCGGGCAGGCTACACCTTTACGCCGGGCGCGGGAACTTCCGGGCCGTGAGCAGGGGCATCCTCCTAACACTTCGTCAGCCGATCTCCGGGCTTCTCATGAGAGCCGGCGCGATACTTTGCCTATGCGTAAACACTCTCTCGCCGTGCTGAGTTTGCTCGGCGCGTTTTCATTGGCTCAACTCTCTTCCGCTTCTGCCCAAACGGCTGACGCCATCCTCAACAACATTGCCAGCGCCCAGAAGTCGGTCAAAGACATCAGCTTCCGGGTATCAGGAACGGCAGATCAGGGCGGCGGCGTCCAGAAGCTCGACCTCAACGTGCAGACTATTCCGGCGTCCAGCTTGGCCCGGGTGGTCTTCAACGCGCCCGACGCGCTGGCCGACAATATCGTGATCGTCAGCAGCCAAGAAATCCGCAATTACTTGTACCTCACCAACCAGATCACCGTCACCAGCCTCAAAAAAGCCCTGAACGGTCAGGATTTGGGCGGTCTGGATCTGTCGCAGCTCAGCAATCTGGTGTCGGCCCTCAAAACCCGTTACGACGTCAAAGTGCTCGGCAGCACCGGCGCGGCCCCCAACCGCATCTACGAACTGGAAGCCGATCCCAAAACTGGCGTGCAGGGCGGCTCCACCCATATTTTCGTCAGCGAAAACGGCTGGCGGCCCACCCGCTTTCAGGCGATCGATCCCAAAGGCAAAGTGGTGGCCGATCTGGTGGTCAGCAACTACAAAACCAACTCCGGCCTGAGCGCCGCCAAGCTGACGCAGCTTCCCAAAGACGCCGAAGTGATTAAGCAGTAAGGCTCTGATATGGATTCTGGTTGAACAGTTGTGCAATACCTGCGAAACCCGATCAGCGGGCAGGCCCGATAGGTGCCGTTCTGCCCAAGACAGTGGGAGTAAGAAAAAGTACGGGTTCCAGAATGGAGTCAGCTTTCGGTGCTTTTTCGAAAGATAACAGAATGGCCGGAATCCGTATGACCTTCCCAATCCTTCAGATGGGCCGCCCATCTAAGGCGCGGCCCGTTTGCTTTACTCTAAGCAGATGCCAGACTTGCCGCTCGGCTTTTGCGATATCTCCCGCGCCCTGCCCAATCACCATCCGACTTGGCCGGGCGATCCGCCGCTCATCTTTGCTCCGGCGGCCAGAATTGCCGGTGGTGACAGCGTGAACACCAGCTCTTTCAGCACCAGCACCCACACCGGTACCCACGTGGACGCGCCCTGGCACTACGGCGACGCCGCTCCCAAGCTCGACGAAGTGCCGCTGGAGCGCTACCTCGGCGCGTGTTTGGTGGTGCATGTGCCGCCTGGCGACTTGGTGGGCGCTGAAGCGCTGAGCTGCCTGCCCGACCCCTTGCCGCCCCGCTTACTGCTGTACACCGGCCAGAGCGCCGAGTGGCTGACGTTCCCAACCGACTTCAGAGCGCTCGATCCAGCTTTCGTGCGGGAAGCGGCGCGGCGTGGCGTGCGCCTGATCGGCACCGACAGCCCCAGCATCGACCCGCTGATGAGCAAAACGCTGGACGCCCACCAAGTTTGTTTGGAAGAAGGCATCTTGATTGTCGAGGGGCTGGACTTATCCGGCGTGGAAGCGGGCGAATATACCTTGATCTGCTTGCCGCTGCCGCTGACCGGCGCTGACGGTGCACCAGCCCGCGCCGTGCTGCTGCCGGCTGGGCTGCTGCCATGACCCAGCCGCGCCGATCTTCACACTGGCCGCGCCGCGAACTGTTCGCCCTTCCCAAAGGCATTTACCTTGACGGCAACAGCCTCGGCCTGATGCCCCTGAGCGCCCATCAAGCGGTGGTGCGGCGGCTCGGCGAGTGGCAAACCCAGGCCGTATCCGGTTGGGACGAATGGTTCGGGATGGCCGAGAGCCTGTCGCCCGCGCTAGCCCGCTTGGTGGGCGCTTCTCCGCGTGAAGTGATCGCCACCGGCAGCATCACCAGTAATTTGCACGCGCTGCTCGCCACCCTCTACCGCCCTCAGGGCGAGCGCAAGCACCTGCTGGCCACCGCGCTCGACTTTCCCACCGACCTCTACGCCCTGCAAAGTTGGGCTGAGTTGCGTGGAGCCGAGGTGCGCCTGATTCCCAGCCGTGACGGGCAGACCATCCACGAAGACGACCTGCGCCAAGCGCTTGGGCCAGATATCGCCTTGGTGCTGCTGCCCACCGTGCTTTACCGCAGCGGGCAACTTTTGGACGTCGCCAAGCTGACGGCGATTGCCCACCAAAGCGGAGCGCTGATCGGTTGGGACGCGGCCCACAGCATCGGGGCCATGCAGCACGCCTTCCACGACGCGGGGGCTGATTTCGCGGTGTGGTGCAGCTACAAGTACCTCAATGCTGGCCCGGGTGCGCCTGGCGGGCTATTTTTGCACCAGCGCCACCATCACCTCGCGCCCGCACTGCGCGGTTGGTGGGGCAACGAAAAAGAAAGTCAATTTGAAATGACGACCAAGTTTCGCCCAGCTCCCGGCGCGGCAGCTTATCAACAGGGCACGCCGCCGATTTTGGCGCTGGCGGCCCTTGAAGGCGCTTTGGAAGTCTACGAGCAGACTGACTTGGCCGCGCTGCGGGCCCGCAGTTTGGCGCTCACCGACTTGCTGATGGAGCTGGCCGACCTTCATCTCTACGACATGCGGGTGCTCACGCCGCGCGACCATGCCCGTCGCGGCGGTCATGTTTCGCTTTCGCACCCGCACGCCCGCGCTCTGTCGGTGGCCCTGCGTCAGCGCCACATCATTCCGGATTACCGCTCTCCCGATGTGCTGAGGCTGGCCCCGATTGCCTTTTACAACACCGAAGACGAAATTAGGGAAGTGGTGCGAGCGCTCAGGGAACTCCTCGACAGCGGCAGCTATAAAGACGTGACGGAAATGGGAGCGGTGACTTAAGGACAGTCTCTGAAAGCATGAAAACGGGCGCTTCTTGTCAGAGCAGAAGCGCCCGTTTGAGCTGGAGAGCAGAAAATGAAAGTCAGCGCACCAATTTGGCGTCGTCTTGCTCGGACATCATCCGCAGGAAAGCGTCCATAAATTGCGGGTCGAATTGGCTGCCAGTTTGGCTGCGCAGCTCCTGGAGGGCGCGTTCACGGCTCCAAGCGGGCTTGTAGGGGCGGGCGTTGACCAGCGCGTCGTACACGTCGATGATCGAAAACAGCCGGGCGGTGTCGGGGATGTCCTGACCGCGCAGGCCGCTGGGATACCCGCCGCCGTCCCAGCGCTCGTGGTGGTGGCGCACCAGATCGAGTGTCTCGGCAGGCAGGAAGTGCAGGTCTTGCAGCATGTCGTAGCCGAGGGTGGCGTGGCGCTGCATCGAGGCCCGCTCGTTGGCGTCCAGCGGCCCGCGCTTGTGCAAAATCGAGTCCGGCACGGCGATTTTGCCCAGATCGTGCAGATACGCGCCCCAGCGCACCGCTTTGAGGCGCTCGTCATCCCAGCCGAGGCGGGCCGCGAGGCGCAGCGACAAGGTCATCACCCGCTGGGTGTGGCCGCCCGTATCGTCGTCACGGCGCTCAAGCGCGGAGCCCAGAGCTTTGAGGGTCAAGTCGTTGGCGTCGCGCAGTTCGCGGATGGCGTAGACCTGACCGAGCTGTGCGCCCAGAAAGCGGGCAAACGATTCGACCACTGACTTTTCGTCGGCTTCGAACTCGCGGTCTTCTCGGGTCAGCAAAATGAGGCCGAGGTGCTGGGTGGCGCGGCCATAGATGTTGACCACCAACTGCGTTTTGCGCTGCGGGCGCTTGAGCAGGGCCAGCACTTCCTCGGCGACCCAGTGATCGGCCTGCACGCTGCGGCTGTCGTTGTCGCTCGGCACAATCGGCTGCTCGATAAACGGCTCGAACGCTCCCCGCGCCGCCAAAATCATCGGGGTGCCGCGCCGGTAGGCCACCACCGCGAAGTGAGGAGCCACACGCAGGTTTTGCAAAATGGCGATGCCCGCCCGAATAATGGCTTCGGCGTCTCTGGCCTCGCCCAACTTGACGCTGCCTTCTTCCAGCGCTTTGACGGTGTTGTGCAGCCACTCGGTTTCGCGGGCCGTGGAGCTTTCGCGGATCGAGAGCAGGCCGAGGCCCAAGATGAGCGCCAGTGCACCGACCAAGCTCCACGGTTCAGGCCTGGCTTTGTAGAAAATGAGAGAAGCAGTAAAGGCCAGCGCGTAGATGACAATCGGCATCCAGCGCCACAGGCCGCCCAGACGCTGCGTCAGGGCCGCACACAGCACCGTCATCCCGACGACCACCGAGGTGTTTTGCAGCACGACGCCGTAAGCGACCAGGCCCGCCGAGATGAAAGCCGCCGAGAGGATGGGCACAGAAAACGCTGGAGGAGCAGGAGTGGAAACCGCAGACGGAACAGTCACAGCTTAGAGTTTAGCACTCCTTTAGCAAAAGTTCAGATTAGCATTCCGCCGGACAACACGGCCCTTCCAAAGATGAGCCGCGTCGTCCGGAGAAGCCGTTATTTTGGAGGGCGTGCTGAGCGGAATTCACGAAAAGAGGTCTTGAGTAGCCGCGCCGCTTGAGAAGCTCGTACGCCCGGCGTCACGGTGAGGGTGTGGCCCCAAGCCTGGGCCAACACGTCGCAGACTCCCCCCAGCGCTCCGGCACGCGGGTTGCTGGCGGCGTAGACCACCCGGCCCAGCCGGGCTTCCAGCATTGCGCCGAGGCACATCGGGCAAGGCTCTAAGGTGACGTACAAGGTGCAGGCGCTCAGGTAGGGCCCCACCACCTGAGCCGCCAGCTGCAAAGCGTCCAGCTCGGCGTGGCGGGTCATGTCGCCGAGTTCGCGGCTGCGGTTGGCCGCCCGAGCGATAGTGGCCCCGCCACTGACCACCACCGCGCCCACCGGCACTTCGCCCGCCTCGGCAGCGGCGCGGGCGAGTTCAAGTGCCTCGCCCATGAAGTAAGTATCGGCATCTGAATCGGCAGCAAGGTCAGCAAGGTCAACAGGGTCAAGAACCTGAACCTGCCCCCGAGCGCCCTGTGCCCACAGCGGCGGCAGCGTGCCGAGCCACTGCACGCCGCTTTCGTCGGCCAGCAGCCATACTGCGCCGCGCTCAGCTCTGGGAACTTTCAAATCGGTCAGGATGTCGCTGAGTTTGCGGGTGCCGCCTTCGAGGCGCATTCTGTCTGCGGTTTGACGGTGGCGTAGCGTCCAACTCGGCGGCGGGGTGAAGCTCGGCTGCGGCCAAGGTTGAAGCGAATTGGGGAGCTGTAACGTCGGAAAAGGCCCGCCCGTGACGCTGACGGCCCGGCCTCCGGGCAGAGTGAGGTGCTGGGTGTCTCCGGCGCTCAGCGCGGCGGCGAGCTGCTCCAGATGTCCAGCGTGAAAGGTCAGGCCAGCTGCTTGCAGTTCGCGGCGCACGGCCCGCCGCAGCAGGGCCGGCGGCTGGCCCCGCTGCGGCGCGTGCGAGCTAAACCGTGAGGCGGCTTGCAGGGCGTCGTCGTCTTGGGCCTGAAAACGGGCCAAGCGGCTGAGGCTGGCGTCCAGCCCCGAAAAGCGGGAGCGCAGCAGCGGCAGCACCTCGGCCCGCAGCCAATTGCGGGTGTAGCGGGTGTCCATGTTGCTGGCGTCTTCGAGCCAAGGCTGCTGCCACTCGCTCAGCGCCGCCGTGAGCTGCGCCCGGCTGACTTCCAGCCAAGGGCGGTGAAGGGGGCCGCGCTCGGGCGCTATGCCGCTCAACACCGCTTCGCCGCGCAGCAGTTGCCACAGCACCGTTTCGGCTTGGTCGTTTTGGGTGTGCGCCGTCAAGATGAGCTGTGCGCCGCGCTGCTTGGCGGTGCGTGCCAAAAAAGCGTAACGCAGCCGCCGCGCTGCTTCCTCAGTTGTCCAGCCGCGCTCGGCGGCTACGCGGGCCACTGGAGCCGTTTGGATAACGCACTCTGCGCCCAAGCCCGCGCACAGTTGGTGCACCCACTCGGCGTCCCGTCCGGATTCGGGCCGGAGTTGGTGATCCAAATGGGCCACCACCGGCTTGATGCCGAGCGTCAGTAGCGCCCAGAGCAGCGCCACGCTATCGGCCCCGCCGGATACTCCAATGACAAGTGGTAGCGCGTCCGGCGCAGCATACCGGCGCAGCGGTGTGAGCAGCGGCGCGAAAACAGAGGCGGGCATCTGTGCTGCATGATAGGGCGGCCGCGCTTGCCTTGCCCGTCTCTCGGCCGTCTCTTGCCCTTGGCACAGCTGGCCGCGCATACTGGCTTCATGTCTTTACGTTCCGGCCAAGCGGCTCCCTTGTTTGAGGCCAGAAGTGATGATGGGCGGCGCGTCGCCCTGCGGGAGCTGCGCGGAGAGTGGGTGGCGCTGTTCTTTTTCTCGGGAGCGCTGACCCCAGCGGGCCGCCTAGAAGCTCAGCAGTTTGAAGCGGCGCAGCGTGACTTTCAGCAATTGGGCGCTCAAGTCATCGGCGTGAGCAGCGATACCGAGGCCAGTCAAGCGTTGCTGCGCCAGACCTGTCAATTGAGTTTTCCCCTGCTGCCGGATGCTCAGCGCCGGATTGGCAAGGCTTACGGTATGCTGGGCGGCGCTCTAGGCCTGCTGGGCTTCAACCAGCGCCGCACTTTTTTGATTGATCCAGCAGGCCGGGTCGCTTACGTGTGGCGCGGCGTCAAACCAAACCGCCACGCCGCCGAGGTGCTGCGCGAACTCGGCCAGCAGCAAGGTCAAGCGGGACTGCGCTCCCAGCAGATTTCGCACGGGCCGGTCTAGAAAGCGGGTTCATGCCGCCGCCCACCGACGTTTTCTCCGCCCTCAGAGCTTGGCGCTGGCTTTCATTGCCGTGAGTTTCAAGCTGTCGCCCGCCATACTCTGGCCCTGCATAGCCTGAACGCCAAAGTACCCGTGTCCGGCTTTGGCGGCCCGGTCGAGGGCGCTGCCCGACAAGCTAAAGCCGGTGACTACACCGTTTTGCACCGTTAAAGTGCCGACTTTTTGGTTAATCTCGCCGCTGGCGTCGCAGACTTGGGCCTTACTGCCGGGCACGGCGTTGCAGCTCGGCAAACTGCTGCGCAGGTAGACTGCCACCCGCTGAAGGTCGCCCGCGCCCGCGTACAGCACTTGGCCGCTGACGCTGACGTTGCTCAGGATGCCCGGAATGGAAGTGCCGGAAAAGGCGTCGCTGCCGTCGTAGGCGACGTAACTTTCAAAGCCTGCGCTGGGCGGCAGAGTCAAGGTCTGGTCGGGAATACTGGCGGCGGGCAGCGGCACGATCCCGCAGGCGCAGAGGGCTGCGGAGAGAGCGGCCAGCAAGGTAAAGGTCTTCATGGCGCTCAGCTTAACGGATCTCTTCTCACAGCAACCCGACAATTGGCGTGCCAGACATGATAAATCTCCTATTGGCAGCGCTCACGGCCCACCGTGTTTCTCGGCGTGGAATACTTCCAGCATGAATGTGAAGATCAAAACTCAAGCGCTCCGCCGTCTGCGTGGCCGTTATCCTTTCGGTCACACCGGCGATATCGCCAGCGCCGATGCTGGAATAACGGCGGGCGAAGTGGTGGACGTCCTGACCGAAGAAGGCCGCTTCGTGGGGCGCGGTTACTTCAATGCCGCTGGCGCGACGCCGCTGAGGATGCTGACCTTGCAGCGCGAGGACATCAACGAAGCGTTTTACCGCAGGCGCATTCGGGAAGCCCTTCAGCGGCGCGAAAACCAGATTCACCGTACCGACGCCCTGAGAGTCATTCACGCCGAGGCTGACGGCCTGCCGGGCGTGGTGGCCGATCAATTCGGCAGTTCCTCATCTGGCGGGGTCTTGGCGGTGCAGCTTCGCAACGCGGGCACCGAGCGCCACCGCGATTTGATTCTCAGCGCACTCAAAAAAGAAACCGGCGCGGCGGCGGCTTATGAACGCAGCGATACCGGCGAGCGCCGCCGCGAGGGACTTGACCTCAAAACCGGCGAGTTGTGGGGTGAAGTTCCGGCGCGGGTAAACTTCGTGGAAGATGACTTGGAGCTGTTTTTCGAGTGGCGAACGGCCCAGAAGACCGGCTTCTTTCTCGATCAGCGCGACAACCGCCGGATGATGGCCGAGTTGGTGCGGCCCGGCCAGAACTTTCTGGATGTCTATTCCTATACTGGGGGCTTCAGCTTGCAGGCGGCCAAGCGGGGCGCGACCACGCTGGCGGTAGACAAAGACGTCGCCGCCCTCGCCACGCTGGAAGCGGTGGCCCGCGCCAACAAACTCAAAGCGGGCGCGAGGCTGGGCGACGCGCTTGAGGTCTTGTCGCAGCTTGAGCGCGAAAAGCGGCGCTTCGACGCCGTGGTGCTCGACCCGCCCACCCTCGCCAAGCGCCGTGACGACGTCCCCAACGCCAAACGGATCTTCACGGCGGCGGCCACCAGCGCCCTGAAGATGCTCAATCCCGGCGGCCACCTGCTGATTTCTACCTGCGCCCATTATTTGCGGGTCGACGACCTCTTGGACGCCGCCCGTGTCGCGGCAGGTGAGGCCGAAGCCGCCGCTCAGGTCGTGGCCATCACTTACCAACCCGCCGACCATCCCTACATGTTGGCGGTGCCGGAGAGCTTGTACCTTAAAAGTGTATTGCTCAAAAAAGAATAAGTTGGCAGATGCTAAGCAGAGACGGTGTTGCCTCCGGCGGGACAAACATCACACATGCCGCCGATTTTTAGTGTACAATTTACCCTTAGTGTCCGTCCCCGTACTTGCGGGTGACTGACCGGGCCGAGAATGCCACGAACCGCCTGCAACGCCTTCACCGTGTGTTAGAACCAAAAAGGCAGGCAGGTAGATTAAATTAGGTGGCAGGGTTGTTGCACCGGACAAAAAAGCTTTGACATGCAAGGTTGGAGATGAGTGAGACGACTCCTAAATGCAGCATGAATGAGGCTTTCACCGGCGAGCGTGCAAAAAACCCCGGCAAAGGTACTCAATGTTATTTAGTGAACTGATCAACCCCGAACTTGCCGCACGCCTTGAAGCCCAGGGCATCACCGAAGCCACCCCTATTCAAGTTGAGAGCCTGCCGCACACCTTGGCAGGCCGCGACTTGATTGGCCGCGCCCGCACCGGCACCGGCAAGACGCTGGCTTTCGCGCTGCCGATCATCCAGAGCTTGGAGCCCAGCCGTGAGCGTGGCCGCACGCCCCGCGCCCTGATCATGGCCCCGACCCGCGAACTGGCCAAGCAAGTCGCCGAGCATTTCAACAAAGCCTCGGGCAGCTTGGAAGTCTTGACCATCTACGGCGGCGCAGCTTACGGCCCCCAGGAAAAAGCCCTCTCTCGCGGTGTGGACATCGTCGTGGGCACACCCGGACGCATCATTGACCACATCGAGCGCCGCAACTTGATGCTCGACGCGGTGCAGTTCGTGGTACTCGACGAAGCCGATGAGATGCTCAGCGTAGGATTCGCCGACGCCATCGAAGAAATCCTCAAGGCCACTCCTCCCGAGCGCCAGACCATGCTGTTCAGCGCCACGCTGACCCGCGACATTTTGCGAATTGCCAAGCAGTACCAGAACGATCCGGTGACGGTGGATCTGGTCGGCGAAGGCAAGAGCCAGGCCGCCGTGAGCGTCGAGCACCTCAAGATCCGCGTGGGGCGCACCCGCACCCGCTTGCTCGCCGACTTGCTGACCGTTTACAACCCTGAACGCGCCATTATCTTTACCCGCACCAAGCGCGAAGTGGACGAACTGGCCATGGAGCTCATTCACCGTGGTCTAGAGGCCGAAGCGCTCCACGGCGACCTCGCGCAGAGCCAGCGTGAACGCGCCCTTGGTGCCTTCCGCGCCGGACGGGTGCGTGTGCTGGTCGCCACCGACGTGGCCGCCCGTGGCCTCGATATTCCCGAAGTGGACTTGGTGGTTCAGTACCACCTGCCGCAAGATCACGAAAGCTACGTTCACCGCTCGGGCCGGACGGGCCGCGCTGGGCGCACCGGCACCGCCATCGTGATGTACGGCGACCGCGAGCAGCGTGACCTTCGCAACTTGGAGCACGCCACCGGCGTTCACTTCCAAGAGCGCCTGCACCCCACCCCCAAAGAAGTCCGTGACGCTTCGGCCAGTACCGCAGCCGATCAGGTTCGTAAGGTGGATTCCGAATTTGCCGAGCCGTTCCAGCAAGCGGCTGAGCGCCTCTTTAGTGAACTGGGCATCGAAGGTCTGGCCCGCGCTCTGGCCCGCATCGCCGGAGCGGTGACGGCTGCCCGCAGCGTGAGTCTGCTCAGCGGTGAAGAAGGCCAAATCACCGTGATGCTGCGTGGTCAGCGTCTCAGCGTGGCCCGTACGGTCGCCCTGATTGCCCGCAGCACCGACATCGACAGCCGCGCTCTGGGCAAAGTGCGTTTGTTCCAAGACGGCGCGGTGGCCGACTTGCCCAGCGAACTGGTTGCCAAGTTGCTGGCCGCTTCGCCCCTCGATGACCAGATCGAGGTCAGCGTGCCGGACGAGTTGCCCGAACTCACCGACGCCCCGCAGCGTGAGCGTTTCAGTGACAGCCGCAGCGGTGGCGGTTACCGTGGCGGAAGCCGTCAGGGTGGCGGCAGCGGCGGAAGCCGTTTCAGTAACGACCGTGGTGGCAATGGCGGCGGCAGCGGCGGGAGCAATTTCCGTGGCCGCAGCAGCAGCAGCCGTGAAGATTTCGGCAGCCGCGAGTTTGTTCCCAGCGGCCCCGAGCGCAGCGGCAGCAGCGAGCGGCGGGATCGCCGTTAAGCGCTAGAAAAACGGAGCAGGGTGGGTGTCTGGAGAAGACACCCACCCTGCTTTTTGGTTTGGGGGCTGGGTTGTGGTTTCGTCTTCCCCCACTCCCAGTCCTCTCCCCGTTGGGAAGGGGGGAGCTGGTCGCTGCGCTCGGTACTGTGACTGTGCGGCGTGACCTTTGGTTGATGCCTCCGGCGTTCTCTACGACTGGGTCTTCTGTTCTGTTTTGGCCGACACGTTTTGTATTTTCCCAGCTTGGCATATGGGAAGGCAAAGGTCGAATTCAAAAGCGGGCGACTTGTTGCAAGTTACGCTTGCTGAATCAGCTTGGAGACGATCAGTGCGCCGCCCAGAATCGCCGGAATGCCGCCGCCCGGATGCACCGCCGTACCGACTTGCCAGAGCTTGGCCGACACGCGGTACGGCTGAGGATGAAACGGCCCGCTGCGCCACGCCGGATAAGCCGCGCCGTAGATCGCGCCTCCCGTTGTGCCGAGTGCGGCGTAATGGACTGGATCAAGCGCCCTGATCTCAAGCGCCTTGCAGAGGAGATTTGGCACGCCCAAGACCCGCTCAACCCGCTCCACTTGCCCGCGCACCCACGGCTGAGTGAGGCTGAGCCTCTGCCCCGCTGCCGGAACGGTGAGCAGCAGCGCCAATTTGCGTCCCTCGGCATGAACGAGCGCCAAAGTGTCGGGCGGCATTGCTTGGGCCTGCACGGCCCGCCGGAAGGTTTGAAAATTGGACGGCGCAATGATGCTGGTGGCGGGCAGCGGTACAGGTTCAGCAAAAGCGGCGTAGATCGCCAAGCCGCTGACGGTGCGGGCCTGCGGCTTGCTAAGCTGCCCGCTCAACTCGGCCCGCCGCGCCGGATCGAGGGCGCTGACGATCAATTCATGCCGCGCCGTTCTGCTTCCCAATTCAAGAATGCCCCGCGCCGCATCCAAAAGGGTTACGGGCGTTTGGTCTAGCAGTGTGACACCCCGCTCACGGCAAAAGCGCAGCAACTCGTCGAGCAAGCGCGTCATCCCGCCGGCGGGCCGAGACACCTCGGCGGCGATCAGAGCTGGAAGCAGCGCGTAGAGGGCGGGTGCGTCCTTCGGACTCAGGCCCGCGTTCAGCGCGTGGGTCTTGAGAGCGTGAGCCAGCAGCGGCGAAAAATGCTGGGCGTTGATCCAGCTTTCGGCGCTCAGGTGGCCGCCCAGCACCCGCCCGACACGGGCACTCGCCCGCAAAAATGCCGGCTCATCCAAGCGCGGCGGCAGGGTCAGCAGAGTTTCGACCTCAGCTTGAATGGGGCCAACCCGCGCCAAGTAGCGCTGCCACTCGCCGGAGAGCGGGTGATCCGGCGGCACCGGCAGCGCTACAGCCCCGAACGGCGTGTGATGCAGTCCCAGTCCGCCTTCAAGCGGCTGCAAATCAAGCGAGTCGGGCTCATTCAGTGCGGCCAAATAGCGCTGACAAACGCCCGGAAAGGTAAACAGACTCGGCCCCGTACCAAATGCCAACCCGCCCACCGACAGCCGCGAGAGTTTGCCGCCGAACTCGCCCGCTTCATAGACCGTGACGGAGTGGCCCGCTTCAGCCAACAGCGCCGCCAGGCTCAGTCCCGCGAGGCCGCCGCCGAGAACGGCGATGGAGATTGCGGGTTGTCGGCGGTACGTTATTGGCCCCACTCTTTTCCTGTTTCCCACAACCCATTAGCCTTTTGCCAGCACATACACCAACTGCACCCCGCTCACCGCGCCGACGATCCACGGCGAGACGATGCTCAGCGGGTACAAGCGAGCGGCCTGCTCGGAAGTCGGGCGGCGCAGCAAACGGAGCGCCATACCGCCGCACACCAGCCACAGCGCCGAGCTGCTCAGCGGACTCAGCGGCCACAGCAGCGCTCCAGCGAGGCCAAACCAAGCCAGCGCGTAGCGGGCCGCTCCAAGTGCGCCCAATGTAGTTGCCACCGTATGGGTGTGGGCGGCGGCGTCGGCGGGAATGTCTTGCACCGCGTCAAAGGCGTGCTTGCCCACCGCGTAGGCGCACAGCGCGGCGCAGGCCAGCGCAGGTACCGCCGCGCCCACCATCAGCGCCGGAATCAGCAGCGGCAAGGCGTAAGCCACGTTGGACAGGCCGTCTAAAAAGGGGCGAGTCTTGAAGCGCAGCGGGCGCAAGCTGTAAGCCGCGAACAGGCCCGCACACAGCAGCAGCACGCCGTAAGCGGCGGGGGAGAGCAGCCACGCCAGCACCAGCAAAAACGGCAGGTTCAGCGCCAGGATCAGCCACAGCAAGCTGTTTTCCTCGCCGGAGCGCAGCCTCGCGCCCTGCCAGCCGCCCTTGCGCTCGCTACGGGCGTCCTCGGCCATGTCGGAGAAGTCGTTGAGGCCGTAAATCAGCAAGTTAAACGGCAAGCTGAGGTAAACCAGCAGCAGCAACCAGCCCGCGCTCATGTTCCAGAGCTGGCCCGACAGCCACAGGCCCGTGACCGCCACCCCAAGCGTGTTGACCCACAGCGCAGGCCGCGAAACGAGCAGCACTTGGCGCAGGGGTAACAGGGTGAAGGCAAAAGAACGGGGTTGCAGTCGGCTCATGGGGCAAGTCTCACTCAGGCCAGTATAGAGGCGCGGTTCGGGGCGTTTTGTCTGGGTCAGTCTGGACAAACAAAAACGGGAGAGCGGTTAAACTGCTGCCTATGGCCCGCCGCGTTGATCCTGTTCAAGACCGCCTGCGCCGCGCCGCCTTGGAGCAGGCCGCCTACCAAGCTATTTTCGAGTGCGGCTTTGCCAGCGTGACGCTCGGTGACATCGCCGCCCGAGCGGGAGTCAGTAAAGGCACGCTGGTCTACCACTTCGGTAGCAAAGAAGAACTGCTGGCCGCCGTGATGCGCCGCTTCGTGCGGACCGTCACCGCAGCCACCCGCCGCGCCTTGCGGCAAGCGCCCAGCCCTGAAGCCAAGTTGCAGGCTTACGTCGAAAACCAGTTTTACGGGGTGCTCAACACCAAGCGGTTTTACACAGTGTCTCTGGATTTGCTCGCGGCGGCGGCCCGCAGCCCCGCGCTGATGAAGGTGCAGCGCGACTTCGTGGCGGCCAGCCTCAGCTTAGATCTCGAACTCTCGGCGCTGGGCGGTGGGGCCGACCTGGCAGCGCGGGCTTGGCAACTCCGCGCCCTGGTCGACGGCCTGAGTGTCCGGTTTTTGGCCGATGAACAGCCGGATTTGTATCTCTACCGACGAATTTGCCTGACGGGTCTGAGAGCGCTCTTATGGCCCCCTTGAGAAGGCAAGAAACGAGGCCAAATTGCCCCGCCGCCTATGCTAGGGTTTGATGGATGAGAAACGCTTTTATCGTGTCTGCGGCGCTGCTGTTAGTCGGTACGGTGGGGGGCGGCTATACCGCTTACCATCTGGGAACAAGCCATGAAGAAAAAGCTGCTGGGAGCGCAGGTGAAACCAAAAGCCCTGTAGCAGTGATGAACAACGACGCGGCCTCGGCGGGCGTTAGTCCAGCGGCGGGTCAGGCTCCGGCAGCCGGCAGCGCTGCTCCTGCCAGCACCGAGGGCAAGAGCGTCAGTGGCGCTTCCGGCGCGGCTGCGGGCGAGTCCGGCACCACCCCGGCGGGTACGCTAGCGGGCAACAAAGCGGACAGCTTGTCGGCGGGCAGTATGCCGACGAGCGGAGCCAGCCAAAGCCCCAATGCGGCGGGCAACACGCCCGGCAACAACCAACCGGCGGGCAACGCCAGCGCCGCCGAGGGCGCTTCCGTCGTCGCCAAAGACCGCGCTTCGGGAACGTCGTCCACCACTGCTGCGCCTGGTGCGCCCACCAAGCCCACCAGCGCTGCCAATCCTTCAGGCAGCGCTCCTGCGCCGGGCAGCACCAGCGCCGCCACCCCGAATCCAGCAACGCCAGCTCAAACGATGCCGGCCCAAACAACGCCTGCCGCTAGCACCGCTGCGGCTGCGGCTGCTCCGGCCAGCGACGCGGCCACTTCCGGCGACGCGGAGGCCGGCAAGCTGATTTTTGCCGGAGCCAAGAAGCCTGAAGTCAACTGCGCGGTGTGTCACGGCGCACAGGGGAAAGGCGGCGTGGGGGCCAACCTGACCACTCCCGACGGCCCCAAGGGCTGGGACGAAACGCAGTTCTTGACGACGCTGCGCCAAGGCCAAACCCCTCAGAGGATGCTCAACGCCACCATGCCGCGCTTTGCCGAAACACAGCTCAGCGACACCGAGATCAACGATATTCACGCCTTCATCAAAACCCTGCCTTAACCGGCTGGAATCAGCGCATATCTGCGCCCAAACACGTTACTTCCGCTCGCTCAGGCAGCGGCAGTGACGTGTTTGTCTTTTGTTTATGCTGGAACTTTTAGCAGCCGAGCATCCATTTGGGCCTGAACTCGGCGCATTACCTTGACGGCATGAAACGCCGCCTTCTCGCTTTGCCTTTGCTGCTCACCCTTGGAGTGGCCCTCACCGCCTGCAATCCGGTGGGCACCCTCAACCGCGCCACCAGTCTCAGCGGCCTGAGCGTTACCCACGACCTCCACTACGGCTCCGACCCGCGCAACGTGCTCGATATTTACGCGCCGCAAGGCGCTGCCAATAAAGCGGTGGTGCTGTTTATTCACGGCGGCTCGTGGGAGAGCGGCAGCAAAGACGAATACGTGTTCGTGGGCGAAAGCCTGGCGCGGGCCGGATACGTCACGGCGGTGATGAATTACCGCCTCGCCCCGCAGCACCCTTACCCCGATTACGTGATCGACGCTGCCAGCGCCCTCAAGTGGCTGCAAGACAACGCCGCTCAGTACGGCGGTAACGGCCAGCGCCTCTATGTGGTGGGCCACTCGGCGGGGGCCTTCAATGCGGTGGACGCGGTGGACGACAGCCCCTTCTTGAGCGACGCGGGCGTGCAAGCGGGCACGGTGCGCGGCGTGGTGGGTATTGCTGGTCCCTACGACTACGATTTCCGTCAGTTCCCCACCAAAACGGCTTTTCCGGCAGGCGGCGATCCGGCCCAGATTATGCCGACCCAGCACATCCGCGCCGACGCGCCGCCCAACCTGCTGTTGGTGGCGGGCAACGACCAGACGGTTGATCCCAGCAACGGCGAGAAGATGAAAGCGGCCCTGCAAGCGGCGGGCGTGCCGTACACCTACACGGTGCTGCCGGGCCTAAGCCACATCACTGTCGTGGCAGCGTTGTCGCGCCGCCTGACTTTTTTGGGCGGAACCCGTCAGGCCGTTCTGGACTTCTTGAACACCCAGGAAGCCAGCGCCGCCAACAAATGAGCGTGAAAATCACCGACTGTGCCTAGACAACCCTGATCTGCGTCAGGTTCAACTCACCTTGGGATGAGCCTTTCATGATGGGATGGATGTTGTGTGTCGTTTGCCCCTCTTCCGTACTCTGCGTTCCGTGCTGCTGTTCAGCTTGGCCAGTTCAACCGCGTTTGCCGCTGTCACCGTTCAAAAAGGCGATACCCTCTTCACTCTTTCGCGGCGCACAGGCGTGAGCGTGGCGCGGCTGCAAGCGCTCAATCAGCTGCCCGGCACTCTCATTCGCGTCGGCCAGGTGCTTAGAACGGGCGGGACGCTGCCCGTCACCAAAGCCGCGTCCAAAGTTGCCGCCTCACCGCCAAAAAGTGCCAGCGCCAAGCCGCAAAGACCCAGCCGCTACACTGTGCGCTCCGGCGACACCTTGAGCAAAATCGCGTCCAAAATCGGCGTCAGCGTCCGCGCTTTGCAGGGAGCCAACCAGCTCACCGGCACGCTGATTTTGGTGGGCCAGGTGCTCAAGGTGCCGCCCGCCGGCGCGTCGGCGGCCCGCGTTCCGGCGCTGCCGCCCAACACCGAGGCCCGCGTCGTCTACACCTACCGCACGGTGGGCGTGCGCGACACGTTCGTGACGTTGGCCCAGACCGCTCAGCAAAACGCCAAGCTGACTTCGGCGCAGTTTATGAATCTCAATCATCTGAGGATCGCCTGGGTTTATCCCGGCATGAAAGTGCTGCTGCCCCAGCGTATTCCAGTGCCGATTCCGCCCGCGCCTCGCCGCCGCGCCGTAAGCCTATCGGCCGTCCGTGTGCTCGACACCGCCGTGCAAGTGGTCAGGGTGGATTTGCGCTGGCGCGACGTGTTAGTTTCTCCGGTGCTGCCTTCGCGCGGGATTGGCAGCAGTGCCCGTGTCAGCACGTTGGCCCGGCAAAGTGGCGCGACGGCAGTGATCAACGGCAGTTATTTTCATCCGCGCAGCTATATTCCGGCGGGCGACCTGGTGGTGCAGGGCAAGCGCTTGTCGTGGGGCCGCATTCCGGTGGCGCTGGCGATCACGCCCGACAACCGCGCCTACATTGGCGGGGGCGGCGGCGCAGGCAGCAGTGGTGTGGGCAGCAACTGGACAGGCATGGAAACGGTGATTGCCAGCGGGCCGCAAATCGTGCGCGGCGGTCAGGTCAGCACCGCCTACTCGCGCGTCTTTCAAGACCCCGCGCTGTTTGGCCGCGCCGCCCGCAGCGCTATCGGCCTGAGCAGCAACCGCGACCTCATTTTGGTCAGCACCCACGCCCGGCTGACCATCAGCGAAATGAGCAAGGTCATGGCCCGCCTCGGAGCCAAAGACGCTTTGCTGCTCGACGGCGGCTCCAGCGCGGGTCTGTCTTGGAACAACACCTCCGTTTTGGAAAGCGTCCGCAGCGTGTCATACGGAATCGGGGTCTTTTCGGAGTATTCGGGGCGGCGGTATTCGCGGACTTAACGCCCCGCCCGCACGTCCTCGATCAGTTCGTGGCCCATTTCCAAAGCCACCGGCCCCAAGGGACTCAGGCCCGCGCCCAGCACGGTGCTGAGTTTGGCCTGCCGGGCGCTGCTGAGGTGGTTCCAGCGCTCCAAGTCGCTTCGCCACAGCAGGGCGGCTTCGTCGCGCACAAAACGCACTGCGCCGTCAAAGTAACCGGCTTGCTGAGCGAGTTTGGCGCGTTTTTCGGTTTGCACCAGGTTCAGGCCGCGTGTGGCCAACAGCACGCGGCGGGCTTCGTCTGCGCCGCCAAAGCCGTAGAGCTGGTCTAAATGATAGACCGCTCTGGGAAAGGCCAGTCCCGCCTGCGCCCGCCAGTGGTGCGGCAACCGCACGCCGCCGTCCGGCCAACTGGCGGGCCAGAGGTGCAGGTGCGTCAGCAGCGCCGGATAAAGGAGGCGAGTGGCAATTCGGCGGGTTTCGGTGAGCGCCAAGAGTTGCCCGGCAATGCCGCTGCCGCGCCTGAGCCACTCGCCAGCGGCGCTGAGTTCGGCGGCGGCTTGATCGAGGAGGGCGGTTCTGGCTGCGCTCAGTTGCGGCGCGGACGCTTGCCGGAGTTGGCGGCCCAACTTGGCGAGATTTCCGCTGGGATCATACACCGCCTTGGCGTTTGCCAGCCACTCCAGCGGAGCCTCTGCCCGGTACAGGGCGGCCCAGTCTTGCCAGTCTTCCAGCTTTTCATAGGGAAACTGCCAGAGCTGTACGCCGTTTTGTGTCGTTTGCTTGGCGTCGCTCAGGCCGCGCTCAAACACCAACAGCGCTGGGCGGCTGCCTGCCCACGTGGGAGCGCTGCTCATGACCTCGGCCACCGCCCTGACTTTGCGCTCCGCCGTCAAGCGCTCAAGGAGGAGCAGGGTGGAGTCGGTGAGAGCGCTGGTGGGTTCGTCGCGGATTGGGGCAGAAGGCATCAGGCCATACTTTACAAAGGAACCCGAATCAGAATTGGAGCGGTGGGTAGATAGTTCGCTGGCACACTGGGGTAGCTGCACAGGCCTTTACCTTCCGCTTGCTGGCGACTATGCTAGCAACATGATCCGCGCACTGACCAACGTAGCCTGGTGGTGGCCCAAGTTTCTTGGGTGATGTTCGGCTGCTTTCAGATTTGATTTCAGCGCCGCGCCCAAGAACGTCATCGTTCGGGGCGCGGTTTTTTGTGGTTTCGCTGCTCGACTTCAGCTCCATAAGGAACTTGTATGACCTCAACCATCCAAACACCTGTTACTCAACCGTTCACTGAAGTGCGCGAACTCAATGCCGACCTCGATACACCGGTCAGCGCCTACCTGAAAGTGACCGGCGGCGCGAAGAAACTGAGTTTTCTCTTGGAAAGTGTGGAAGGCGGCGAGCGTCAGGCCCGCTATTCGTTTATCGGCGTGGGCGAAATCGGGCGCTTCACGTTGAGGGGCAGGCAAGCCACCCTCAGCGGAATTTTGGCCGAAGGTTCGGACACTGAAACGTTTGAAACCGCTGATCCGCTGGACTTGCTTTACAGCCGCGTCATCAGGCCGATTCACTTGCCTGCTGAGAAATTCAGTGGCCTGCCGCCCTTTTTTGGCGGCGCAGTGGGGTACGCTTCCTACGACCTGATCCGGGTCTACGAGCAGTTGCCCGACCACAACCCCGATGAACTCAACGTGCCCGACGCGCTGTTTATCGTGCCGGAAGGCTTGGTGATTTTTGACCACTTGCGTCACCGCCTTTACGCTGTGGCCATTTCGGAAGATCAGGCGCAGGCGCGGCGGGTCGTCGAACAGTTGGAAGCCGATTTGCGCGGCCCGCTGCCCGCCGTACCCGGACGCGAGAAAGCCGAGCCGATGACCTTCAAGAGCAACATGACGCCCCGCGAGTACGAACAAGCGGTAGAAAAGTGCATCGAATACATCCACGCCGGAGACGTTTTTCAAGTGGTGCCGTCGCAGCGCTTTTCGGCGGAGCTGACGGTGGAGCCGTTTGCGCTCTACCGGGCCCTGCGCGGCATCAATCCCAGTCCGTATCTGGGGTTTCTCAATCTGGGCGAAGTGACTTTGGTGGCCAGCAGCCCCGAGAGTTTACTGAGAAGCGACGGCGTCAGCATCGTCACCCGCCCGATTGCCGGAACGCGGCCACGCGGCAAAACGCCCGCTGAAGACGAAGCGCTGGCCGCCGAGCTGCTCGCGGACGAAAAAGAACGCGCCGAACATTTGATGCTGGTGGATTTGGGCCGCAACGACATTGGCCGGGTAGCTGAATACGGCAGCGTTATGGTGGAAGACTCCTTCACCATTGAGCGCTACAGCCACGTGATGCACATCGTCAGCGGGGTGCGCGGCAAGTTGCGGGCAGGGTTGACCCCGCTGCATGCGCTGGCCAGCGCCCTGCCAATGGGCACCGTCTCGGGAGCGCCCAAAATTCGGGCCATGGAAATCATCGACGAAGTGGAAACGGTGCGGCGCGGGCCTTACGGCGGCGCGTTCGGCTACATCGCCTTCGACGGCAGCTTGGATATGGCCCTGACCCTGCGCACCATGGTGATTACCGGTGGCAAGCTCCATATTCAGGCTGGAGCGGGCATCGTGGCCGACTCGCACCCACCCACCGAGCAAGAGGAAACGCGTAACAAAGCGGCGGCGCTGATGCGGGCGGCGGAGCGGGCTGCGGCGGGCCTGTGATGCTTCGGACAGCGACTGTTGATGACTTGCCTAAGTTATTTGCCTTGCAGCATCTGGCCTTTCAAAGTGAAGCGGAACTGTATCCCGAAACGGTCATCTCGCCGATGCGCCAGACCTTGCCGGAATTGGAAAGCGAGTTCTCCCAGTTCGAAACGCTTATTACTGAGGAGGATGGCAAATTGATCGGCTCGGTGCGGGGGCAGGTGGTGAGTGAGTGCGGAGAGATCGGGCGGCTGATGGTGCGTCCGGAGGGGAGCGGGCGAGGGCTGGGGCGCAGACTCGTTCAAGAAATGGAATCGGCGCTGGGCGTTCAGACCTTCAGGCTGTTTACGGGCGAGCGCAGCTTGAGTAACCTGAGGCTTTACGAATCGCTTGGTTACGTTCAGGCCAGTTCGTTTGAAGCGGGATCAATCCGCATGATCGAGTTAACAAAACAAGGAGCCTCCACTATGACTGAACCCGGCTTACCACTCACGGCTCCACACATTCTCCTAATAGATAACTACGACTCCTTCACTTACAACCTCGTTCAATATTTTGGTGAACTGGGTTGTGAGCTCACCGTTTGGCGCAATGACGCGTTCACTTTGGAAGAAGTCGAAACACTCAACCCCGACGCCATCGTAATTTCACCCGGCCCCTGCACGCCGCTTGAAGCCGGACTGAGCGTGGATGTGGTGCGGGCCTTCGCGTCCAAGTACCCGCTGCTGGGGGTGTGCTTGGGGCATCAAAGCATCGGTGAGGCGTTCGGGGCCACCATCAAACGCGCTCCGGTTCCGGTTCACGGCAAAACCAGCCGCGTGAGGCACGACGGCCAGACCTTGTTCGTGGGCCTCGGCGAGGAGGCCACTGTGACGCGCTATCACAGCTTGGTGGTGGAAGACTTGCCGCCCGAGTTGCTGCCCACCGCTTGGACGACCGATCAGACCCCCAGCGGCGAATACCGCGCTCTGATGGCCCTGCGCCACCGCGACTATCCAGTGTTCGGCGTGCAGTTTCACCCCGAAAGCATTGCCACCGAAGACGGCAAAGTGATGATCCGTAACTTTTTGGCCGAAGTCAGGCGGCACCAAGCGCAGGCTCCGGCATGATTCACGCCCGCTTGATGAACGGCGAGCGGCTCAGCCAGATCGAGGCCGCCGCTTTTATGGACGAGGTGATGAGCGGCGATATCAGCGCCACCCGTCTCGCCGCCGCGCTCTCGGCCTTGCGGGTACGCGGCGAAACGCCCGAAGAAATAGCGGGCTTTGCTCAATCGATGCGGCGGCACGCGGTGCGGGTTCCGGTGACGGCGCATCCGATTTTGTTAGACACAGCCGGAACTGGAGGCGACGGAGCCAACACCTTCAACATCTCCACGACGGCCGCTTTTGTGATCGCGGCGGGCGGTGTGCCTGTGGCCAAGCACGGCAACCGGGCCGCCAGTGCCCGCGCCGGAAGTGCGGACGTACTGGAAGCTCTGGGCGTCAACTTAGACGCGCCGCCTCAGCGCTCGGCACAGGCCATCGACGAGTTGGGCGTGGGCTTTATGTTTGCCCGCAATTACCACCCGGCTCTGCGCCACGCCGCGCCGGTTCGCACCGAGCTGGCTTCGCGCACCGCTTTTAATGTGCTGGGGCCGATCAGCAATCCTGCTGGCGCGACCCATCAAGTGGTGGGCGTCTACAGCCCCAAACTGACCCGCACGCTGGCCGAGGTGCTGCGGCTGCTGGGCAGCAAAGCGGCGCTGGTGGTGTCAGGCGAAGGACTGGACGAACTGACCGTCTGCGGTCCCACCCAGGTCAGCGAACTGCGGGCGGGCGAGGTCACCGACTCAGTGCTGTATCCGGCAGATGTGGACTTGGACACATACCCGCTCAGCGCTCTGGTCGGCGGCGACGCCCATGAAAACGCCGCTGTCACCCGCGCCATTTTGTTGGGCGGCGGCACAGCAGCGCAGCGGGATGTGGTGGCGCTGAACGCCGGAGCGGGGTTGTATTTGGCCGAAAAAGCGCCGGACTTGCGCGGCGGGGTGAAGTTGGCGCAGGGCATTTTGCAAAGCGGCGCAGCGTGGGATCTTCTGGAGCGCTACGCGGCGTATACGCATCAGTGAACGGCCTCACGCACCCAAGATCAAGCCGATCTTAACTGAGTTGCAACTCCGCCTTATCCCAACCCCGGTCCCCAGCCGCTAAGCTAAAAAGATGAGTAAAAAACATACCTTAGGCTTATGGATAGCGGTCGCGGCGCTCGGCCTCAGCGTCACTTTGGGCCGGGCCGGAGCGCAGGCTGACGTGGGCTCATCCTCGGTGCTGTCAGCTCAGACCGCAGCCATTCAACCTTCTGGCCTCCGCAGCGCCCTCGATGCCGAGCGGCGTTTCGTGGACGTGCCTGGCTTCGGTGCAGTCGCCTACTACCTCGACACGCGTGGTTCAGGCCGACCACTGGTGCTGACCACCAGCATCAACGCCGCCGCCAGCGCTTACGAAATGAAGCCGCTGTTTGATACTTACGTCGGCACGCGGCCCATTTATGTGCTGGAATGGCCCGGTTTCGGCAGCTCAGACCGTCCAGATGCGCAGTACACCCCCGAACTGATGACCCGCGCCCTTAGCGCCCTGCTCGACAAGATCGGTCAGGACGTGGACGTGGTGTCGCTCTCGCTCGGCTCGGAATTTGTGGCGCGGGCGGCGCTGAGTGACACCCGCATCAAGTCGCTGGCGCTGATTTCGCCCTCGGGCCTCGGCAGCGCACGCGGCGGCACCCAGCGGGCACGCGACGAGGACGGCGGCCAGAAGCTGTATGGCCGCCTCAAAACCTTCGGCACGCCGCTGTTTGCCCTCATTCGCAGCCAGCCCAGCGTATTGTATTTCCTCAATCAGAGCTTCGTGGGGCCAGTAGACGACGGCCTGTTCCGTTACAGCTTGGAAAGCTCCGATCAGCCTGGTGGCAAGTACGCCCCGCTGTATTTCATCAGTGGCAGGCTGTTTACGCCAGACGCCTACGAGCAGCTTTACAGCAAACTGAGCATTCCGGTACTGGTGCTCTATGACAAAGACAATTTCGTCAACTTTGACCGCCTGCCGGAGTGGGTCACTCAGGGCAACGTGAGCGCTACCCGTATTGTGCCGAGCAACGGCTTGCCTCAATTTGAAAAGTTGCCGGAAGTCAAAGTGGCGCTGGATGGGTTTTGGCAAAGCATGGGGCTGCAAGGCAAATAAAATTTGACAGTTTACCGACTGAGAAAATGGTGGTTTGCGTTCAGCGTCTTCTTCATAATCGTCTCTTTATTTGGAATCCTCACCTCTGACCCCAAAACATCATTTTTTGAGTATACATTCGGATGTTTACTTTTAGTTGCTTCGACATGCTGGCTTTTTATTGCTGCTCTATCAAAAATAGTGATTACACCCAATTCAATTTCTAAATATGGCCTTTTCGGCAACTGGGAAATTAGGGGGGAGGATATAGACGGAATTGCCATCGAATGTGTTCCGAGGTCGTCCGGCCTAATTCTGAAGCTCCGTACTGTTCACGGACAGCTCATATCCATAAACTTTAACTCCTACAGGGGTGAGTAGGAGGCGTGGCAGGAAATCCGCAAAATGATTGCGCCAGAAGTGGTTCGGGGACGCTGGCCCAACTCCATGATTTGGTTACCAGACCGGGATAAGTTTTAGGCCTGGAGAGTTGATTTTGAAGCTGTGCAGTGTTCCCTCCGCTATCCTCAACTCATGAAATCTTTCCATCTTTCGGCGGCCCGCGCTTGAGCGTCCGTATTCTGGGCGGCGTCGCCAAGGGCCGCGCCCTGAAGGTTCCGCAAAGCGCCCGCCCCAGCACCGCGCGGCTGCGCAAGAGCTTGTTCGACTTGCTCTATTCGCGCACGCCGGACGGCGCGACATTCATTGACTTGCACGGCGGCAGCGGCGCAATCGGCTTGGAAGCGGCCAGTCGCGGCTACCAAGTCACCTTGATCGAAAAAGACTCGCGGGCCATCAAAGACATCGAGCAGTCGGCGCGTGATCTGGAACTGAGAGTGCGGGTGCTGCGCGGCGATACCAACGTGCTGATCGGCCAATTGCCGCCGCATGACATCATTTTTGCCGATCCGCCGTATGCCCAGGACGTTCCCAAGCTGGCCCGCCAGATTCTAGGAAGTCCGCTGATGGGCGAGGACTCGCTGTTGATCGTGCAGCATCCCAGCCAAACCCGCTTTGATGAGATGGAGGGCTTTGCCGCTGAGCGCCGCACGTACGGCAGCAACGTGCTCACTCTCTATACCCGCCAGCCCGCCGGAGAGTTGCCATGAGCCAACCACCCAAGACTTTAGAAAACAGAGGCATGAACGCCGTATTCCCCGGCAGTTTTGACCCGGTCACCAGCGGCCATATGGACGTGCTGACCCGCGCTTCCAGAATCTTCGATCATGTGACGGTGACCGTGATGCACAATGCCCGCAAGCAAAATAAACACCTGTTCAGTTTGGAAGAAAGAATGGCGATTCTCAGTGAAGCAGCCCAACACTTACCCAATGTCAGCATAGATACATTCGGCGGCCTTCTGGTGGATTATATGCGGCTGCAAAACCGTAGCATTATCGTGCGCGGATTGCGGGCGGTGTCGGATTACGAATATGAACTGCAAATTGCCCATCTCAATCGGCAACTCGGCGATGTGGAGACGGTTTTTATTATGGCGGCGACCCGTTGGAGTTTTGTCTCCAGCAGTATGGTGCGCGAAATCGCTTCTTACGGGGGCGAAGTAGACGAAATTGTGCCGCAAGCCAGTGCCAAAGCGCTGAGGCTTAAATTTGCTGATGTGCACCGGCCCGAATAAGAATGACGTTGGGCCAATATTTATGCGGTGTACTCGGTGCGGTCTGCTGTGCTTGAATAACAGTGCTTTGAGGCTTTAATTGACCGTTTCAAGAAAAGAGTTCAGGAGGATACCCATGAGAACCATCAAACTTGGCACCACAGATTTAGACGTTCCTGTCGTGGCAGTCGGCTGCATGCGGATCGATACCATTGGCCGTGCCGACGCTCAAACGTTTGTTCAAACTGCGCTGGATCAGGGCGCGACCTTTTTTGACCATGCCGATATTTACGGCGGCGGCAAGTGCGAAGAGATTTTTGCCGACGTCATCGAGATGAGCAGTAGCGTGCGTGAAAAAATCATCTTGCAATCCAAATGTGGAATTCGCAAAGGCTCATTCGACTTTTCCAAAGAACACATCTTGAGTTCGGTAGACGGCATCTTAAAACGCCTCAAAACCGATTACTTGGATATCTTGCTGCTTCACCGCCCTGACGCTTTGGTCGAACCCGAAGAAGTCGCCGCCGCCTTCGACCAATTGGAACAGGGAGGCAAAGTTCGGCATTTTGGAGTGTCCAATCAGCACCCGCGCCAGATTGAATTGCTTAAAAAGTTTGTCAAGCAGCCGATTGTCGCCAATCAATTGCAGCTCAGCATCACCAACGCCAGCATGATTACCTGGGGCTGGAATGTCAATATGCAAAACGCCGAAGCGGTTGACCGTGATGGGGGCATTTTGGACTACTGCCGCCTGCATGACATCACCATTCAGCCTTGGTCGCCGTTTCAATTTGGTTTTTTTGAGGGTGTGTTCTTGGATAACCCCGAATTTCCCGAACTCAATGCCAAGATTGATGAAATCGCCGCCAAATACAATGTCAGCAACACGACGATCGCGATGGCATGGTTGCTGCGCCATCCGGCCAAGATGCAGCCAGTGACGGGCACCATGAATGTGCAGCGCCTCAAAGACTGCGTCAAGGCCAGCGAGATTAACTTGACGCGGGAAGAATGGTACGGCGTGGCAACGGCGGCGGGGTACGTGTTGCCGTAAGAGGAGAGCAAATGGGTAGGCTCCAGCAGGATTTCTCCTGCTTGGAGCCATTTTTTGTGTTGAAAGTGGCTAAATCCAAGGCTCAGGTCATAATAGAAAGAAGGATGCGTCACCGGAAATGGCCTAACAAGGTCGCTACTGTCACTGTCTTTAGCACCTCATGGCCCTGAGCTGACGGAGGGCTAAAGCGAGGAGGATTAGAGCGAGGATGAGCAGGAATACAGACTTTAACGTCGAAGAATATAAGAATGCTCTCAAAAGATTGAAATCTACAGACAGACTGACGAAAACACGTCTCAAAATGCTCCAGTTTCAATATGTGTCACCTAAAAAAACTATTTTAGACGCCGATTTAACAAATCACATGGGCTGGAAAGGGCACGGCGTCAACCTTCATTACGGTAGATTGAGGGCCATCATCGCAGCAGAAATTAAAGATGCTGAATCAGAAATACGGAGCGGGAGATTGCCTTGGACTTTCTTATCATCTGGCGAAATATGCGAAGAAAATTACTATTGGGTCATGCGCCCCGCCCTTGCTCAAGCTTTGGAAGAACTTGGCTTGGTTGAAGGGTCAGAAGTAAATACCGCCGGATCAGAACTTGAACCTGAATTTGGCGAATTGCCGCCCCGCCGTTATCCCGAAGGCGCAACCCGACAAGTCACCGTCAATGCATATGAGCGAAACCGCGCTGCCCGCAAAGCTTGCATTGCCTACCACGGCACCATCTGCTCCGTTTGTGACTCGGATTTGGAGGAGTTTTACGGCTCTATTGCTTACGGTTTTATCCATGTTCACCACCTCAAACCTCTTTCTGAAGTTGGTGAAGGCTATAACGTAGACCCAGAGACTGACCTCGTGCCGGTTTGCCCCAATTGCCATGCCATGTTGCACCGCACAAATCCGCCGCTCACTATAGAGCAGCTTAGAGAATTGATTCAGGAGGCCCACCGATGACCCAATCAACCCCCCAGCCTCAAACGATGGCCGAGCGCATTCTCTCTCAGCGCGGCGGCGGCACCTTTTATGCAGGCGACCTCGCGGTGGTGGAAGTCGATCAGGTGATGGTCGTGGATTCCATTGCCCAGAGCTTTATCGAGCGGATGCAAAAAGACCTCGCCGCCGTGCCCAAGTACCCCGAGCGCGTGTCCATCGTGATTGACCACGTGGCTCCGGCCAGCACCGTCAGCGTGGCGCAGGCACAAAAAGAAGCCCGCGAGTACGCCGCCCAAACTGGCGTGCGTCTCTTTGACGTGGGGCGGGGCATCTGCCACCAAGTCTTGATGGAAGAGGGGCTGGCGAGGCCGGGTTGGATCGTGCTGGGCAGCGACAGCCACTCCACCACTTACGGCGCGGTGGCGGCCTTCGGCACTGGCATGGGAGCCACCGACATCGCTCTGGCGGCGGCCAGCGGCAAAACGTGGCTGCGGGTGCCGGAAAGCGTCAAAGTCACCTTGACGGGCGAGTTGCAGCGCGGTGTCAGCGCAAAAGACGTGGCGCTGGAGATGATCTCGCGGCTGGGAGCGGACGGAGCCACCTATCAGAGTGTGGAGATTCACGCGGGCGACAAGTTTACACGCGGCGAGCGGATGA
Organism: Deinococcus detaillensis; assembly: GCF_007280555.1. Taxonomy (NCBI): domain Bacteria; kingdom Thermotogati; phylum Deinococcota; class Deinococci; order Deinococcales; family Deinococcaceae; genus Deinococcus; species Deinococcus detaillensis. The sequence goes on from NZ_VKDB01000015.1 coordinate 45,956, forward strand.
CGCTGGCGAACTTGTGTGTGGAAGCGGGCGCGAAGGCCGGACTGGTGGTGCCGGGCGGCGAGATTCTGGAGATGTACGACGTGCCGGAGTGGGTCTACCCGCAGGAAGGCGCGAAGTACGTCCGCGAACTGGAGATTGACCTTACGGCGCTACGCCCCCGCATGAGTGCGCCGAGCGAAGTGGACAACGTTTATGACGTGTCCGAGCTGCGCGGCCTCAAAGTGGATCAGGTGTTTATCGGCACCTGCACCAACGGGCGCTTGGACGACTTGCACGCCGCCGCCGAAGTGCTGCGGGGCCACAGAGTTGACCCGACCACCCGCCTGCTGGTCATCCCCGCCAGCAGCCAAGTGATGGAAGCGGCGATGGCCGACGGCACCCTGCTGACCCTGATCCAAGCGGGCGCGGTGCTGGGGACGCCGGGCTGCGGGCCGTGCATGGGGCGGCATCAGGGCGTGTTGGCTCCCGGTGAGGTGTGTGTGAGCACTAGCAACCGCAACTTCATAGGCCGCATGGGCGACAAGGACGCCAAGATTTATCTGGCCTCGCCCGCAGTGGCGGCGGCCACAGCGGTGATGGGGAGGATTGCTTTGCCGGAGGATTTATGAGCGGCGTAGGGGTTCCTGAATTATTTGCTTCTCTGAATAGGTATTTGGCAGCTTTCGCCGCGCTCAACACTAGGCCTCTTGCGAAAGTGCTTGTATAAGCCGACAGAGTGAGCCATGAACGTGTAGAACGCGCCCTGAAAATGAACCACGCCCAGGTTGAATGGCGAACTGGGATTTACTCCAAAACCGCAGCCGATAGGGAAGCTGTTTTACTTCAACGTGAGGGCGAAAAAAAGAAGAGCGGTCATCCGGCGATACTCAATCCGGCTGAACAGTTCCTCCTCACACTCGCGTAACTAGAGTTGCCGTGCTTGGGCCGCTCCCTATCGCTCGATGAAATTTACGTTGGCTTGCTGAGCTGATTTAATTCAGCACCCGCTCGCCCGCTTCCGCTGCGCCCTGCGTGACCCAGGCGTTGGCCCAGTCGGCACGGAACAGGTAGGTGGCGTCCTCGCCTTCGCGGGCGTACCACAGCCGCACGCCTTCGTGTGGGCCGCCGCGCATGGGCGACCAGGGCATCAGGTAAGCGGTTTCTCCGGCGCTCAGGGTAGACAGGAGTTCGCCGTCTGCGCTGCGGGTGCGCAGCCAAGCGTTGCCACTGGCAGGCGACCAACCTGCCAAGTAGAGGGTGTGGCCGGAGGTGTTGACCAGTCGGGCGGCGTTCACGTCCAGCGTCAGCTCGAGGTCGGCGACTGCTGGGGTCACTGCACCTTGCCAGCGCCGCAAAAAGGTGGGGGACACCTTAAAATTTGGCGCAACCACGTTGAAGCGCTTGGGATACAGCGTTGCCGAGAGCAGCAGCGCCAAGCTGTAGAGCGTCAGTGCCGCTGCGCCAAACAGTAGATTGACGCTCTGGATTTGCACCCCCCAACTTACCGATAGCAGTGCGCCGATCAGCAGCAGCCAGATTAGGCCGCCCTCAGCCCGCCTCGGCGGCCCCCGCAGGCGTGATACCGGCCAATAAGCGGCGATCAGCACCAGGCCCGCGCCCATGCCAAACAGCGCGGGCACGTCCAGCACCGGCGCGGCCAGCAGCGAGGTCAGGCCCAGCGGCATCAGGATGCCCAAGCGGGGCCACAAACTCCTCCGGGCCGACTTGGCGACTTGCCACAGCCAAGTGATCGCCACGCCGAGGAGCACGGCGGCGTAAAGGGGAGTGAGTTGGGTCAGGGTCGTCATGATTGGTCGGGTTCCTTGGGAGTTAGGCGGTGGGGTGTCAGGTGTGGCAAATAGCGAAAGATAGGCGGACTCAGAAGCAGTTCTCAGGTGGGCTTCGTGGTCTCAAGGCGCGTTTGATGTGGTTGACACTCGCCACTGACTACGCAGGACTGACTGAACGCTGTTCTGTTGTTCGGCTCGGCTCAGTGCTGCCCGTGACGGGTCATTTCATACACCAGATGGCCGAGTTCGTCACGCAGCAGGCCTTCCCAGGCGGTTTGCACAGCGTTGAGACTGCCCGGCAAAGCAAAAATCAGGGTGTGGCCTGCCAATCCTCCCACCGCCCGCGACAGCATCGCCGCGCCGCGCACTTCCTGATAACTCAGCATTCGGAACAGTTCGCCGAATCCCGGCATCGGTTTAGTGATCAGCGACTCCACCACCGGAATGGTCACGTCGCGCCCGGTGATGCCGGTGCCGCCGGAGGTAATCAGCACCTGCGCGTCAACCATCAAGCGCAAAATGGCGGGGCGAATGAGCGTGGCGTCGTCTTTGACCAGCGCCGAGCCGCTGAGCTGGTGGCCTCCGGCGGTGAGCTGGTGGCGCAGATAGTCGCCGCTGGTGTCGTTGTCCGGCGTGCGGGTGTCGCTGATGGTCAGCACGGCAGCGCGAACGTGGCGGGGTGCAGCTTGTTGGTGGTCATCACGGCCCATGCGCGTCACTTTACGCCGCTTGGCGCTCAGCGTAGGCGAATTAAGGCACGGTTGAGGTGCTTGATCAGGGAGTGGGCCGCTCGTTCAGCCCGTCTGCCCCCGCTTTCAAGACTGCTAGCGGCCCGGCGGGGAGGGCGTTCCAATCGGCTTTGCTCAGCCGCGCGCGGCGGTGAAACAGCTTGAGGTAAAGGGCGGCCTGCTCCTTCAAAAAGGCGCGGTAATGGTCGTCGTTGCCTGCCTGTACGCATTCCAGCGCCAAGTTCTCCAACTTCTCGGTGAGTGCCAAGAGCGCCAGAAAGCGGGCCGCGTCGGTGCCGCTGTTGCCCAGCATGTCCGGCAGGGCGCTCAGGCCTGATGGGTCGCGGGCCAGCCGCAGCGCCGAGCGCTTCACGTTGGGGTCTTCCAGCGTCAGGGCGCAGGCGTGGCAGGGCTGCTGCTTGCTCGGCTCTCCGCACACTAAGCAGGGCGCGTAACCCTGCTGCTCGCGCCAGCGCCGGGCGCGGGTCACAGCTTCGGCGGCCCGTAGAGCCACGTCGTGCAGGCTGTCGGGCGCGGCCTGAGCCAGTTTGCGGGCGCGGGCGCGGTCAGGGGCGGGCAGCACTTCTGGCAGCGGCGCGGCAATGTGCGCGTTCAGGCGGCCCACCGAAAAACGCAGTTCGATCACGCTCTGGTCGCCGAGTTTTTCTTGCAACAATTTCAAAAACGCCGGGCGCTGCAAGGTCAGGAAGTGGGCCATGCTGCTGTCTCTGACCTCGACAAAGAGGGTGTTGCCCTGCTGGCTGCGGGCGCGGGTCAGGCGGGCCAAGTCGGAGCCGACCACCTCCGGCCATAGCAAGATGCTGCGGGCCTTCGAAACGCCGCTCTGCAAGCGGTGCTTGGCCAAGGTGGTGCCCAGCACGTCGCGCAGGCCACGTGTGCCGCCGGTTCGGCTGCCTCCTCTGCCCGAGAAGCCGCGCCCCCGCGTCATCCGACGACCTGCTCCAGTGCGGTGTGTTTGGTGGCTTGTTCAGGAGTGCTGTTCTGTTCAGGGGCACTGCTTTGTTCAGGAGCGAAGATGCCCGACTCGGCCCGGAAGCTGAGCGCCGCGCCGGGGGCTTTCTCGGTGCCGGTCACGATGGCCTGCGGCACGCTGGCGGCCAGGCTCAGCAAAAAAGCCCGCCGCGAGGGATCGAGCTCGGCAGAAAAGTCGTCGATCAGCAGCAGCGGCATTTCACCAAAGCGCTCGTGCAGCAGCTCGAACTCGGCTTTCCTTAGGCTCAGGGCAATGGTGCGGGCCTCGCCCCGACTGGCGTATTCACCCGCCGCGAAGTCGCCCAGCGTCAGGCTCAGGTCGTCGCGGTGCGGGCCGATCACCGTCGAGCCGCGTGCCCGCTCCTCGGCGGCGCGGCGGGTGAAGTCGGCTCTAAAGGTTTCGGGGGTGGTGGTCTCGCTGAGTTCTATCCGCAGCGGTTTGCTGGATCCCAGCGCGGCGTTGGCTTCATAAGCCAGTTCGGCCAGCCGGATCACGGCGCGGCGGCGCACGTCCATGATTTCGCTGCCGAGTTTGGCCAATGTTTCTTCCCACACCGGCATGGCCCAGTCTTCTCCAGCCTTCAGCGCGGCGTTGCGCTGGGCGACGGTGCGCTCATAGCGCGAGAGCTGCTGGCCGTAGCGGGCGCTGACGCGCGAGAGCAGTTCGTCGAGGTAAGCGCGGCGCACACTCGGCGCACCATAGACGAGTTCCGAGTCCTCGGGGCGAATCCAGACGGCGCTGCCGCGCGGGAGCTCCTGCCCGCGCACCCGCACGCCGTCGGCCTTGAGGGTGCGCCGCCCGCGTCCCAGCCCGACTTCCAAGACGCTGAGGCTGCCGCCCTGCCACAGATCGGCCCGCACATAAGCCTCGCGCTCGCCCTGCAAGATCAGTTGTTCAAGGCGGGTCACGTCGCTCAGGCCGGTCAGGGCCAGATAAACGGCTTCCAGCAAGTTGGTTTTGCCCGCTCCGTTTGGCCCCCACACGGCGCTGACGCCCGCTGGAAAATGCAGCGTGGCGGGCGCGAGGTTGCGGTAATTGAGGGTGGTGAGGGTTTGCAGGAGCATGCAGGCATTCTAGCGGGGACGTCTAGGTGCGAACTAGGAGCAAAGGGGAACTTCACCAAAATCGGCCAAGCGCGGATCTACTCCCTGAGCCGCCAGATAAGCGCCCAGCTCGAAACCGTGCTGGGCCAGGTCGCTGAGCAGGGTACGGGCCTGCTCCCAGACGCGCTCGGCTTGCTGCTGCGGCAAGTAGCCCGCGAGCGCCGCGCTCAAAAACTCGTCTTCGTCCACCACTTCGGCCCGTTTTCCGCGCCAGATCAGCACATCGAGGTAGTGGTCGTGCATGGTCCAAACGCTGCCGTCCTCGGTGATGGTGGCCAGGTCGAGGTAATAATCATGTTCTCGCACGCCGTAAAAGTCGTAGCGGCAAATTTGCAGCCCCAGTGCGGGCAGCAGGTGGGCGTGCCAGGCGCGGATGCGCGGGTGGGCCACGAAGCGGCGCGAAACGAACAGCCCGTCGCTGTGCTGGCAGTAGCGGTCAACAGGGCGCAGGCCGGTGTTGGTGTGGTGCAACTTGGCCGCGAGGTCGTGACGCTCGATTTTGGGCGGTTTGGCTGGAGCCAGTGGGCAAGAAAGCGGCCCGGAGAGAAGGGGAGTGGCCCAGTCGGTAAAGAGCGCTTGTGCCGCCATGCCTCACCCTACAAGATGCCATCTCTCAAAAAAATACAGGACGCCGAGCTGTGTAGACGCCTGCCCAAGCATGAATACTTTGAATCCGTAGGAGTTGGAGCGGCGACCCCGCTCTCAACACATCGCTAGACTGGGGCCATGACCCACGACCTAACGTCCGGTGAAGCGCAGCCCCGTTTCTCTTTCCTCCCGATTCCCACTGAAGCCGAGGTGCCTGAAAGTGTCGCCAAGCTCTGGAGCAAGGCCCAAAGCAATCTGGGCTTCGTGCCGAATGTGTTCAAGGCGCAGGCGCTGAACGGTGAGCAGTTTCAAGCCTGGTGGAGTTATTTCAATTTGCTGCTCAACAAGGAAGGCCACCTGCAGCCGCAGGAGCGCGAACTGGTGGCAGTGGTCGTGAGCAGTCTCAACGCCTGCCTTTACTGCGCGGTGTCGCACGGCGCGGCGCTGAGGCTGACGGGCATGGAGGCAAGCAAAGCCGACGCGGTGGCCGTCAACTGGCGGCAGGCTCCGCTGAGTGCGCGTGAAGCGGCCCTGTGCGCCTACGCCGAGAAGCTGACCGTGACACCCGCCCAGATGACCGAAAGCGACTTGGGAACCTTGTGGGCTGTGGGCCTCGGCGACCACGAAATTATGGAACTGGTGCAAGTCACCGGGATGTTCAACCTGACCAACCGCGTGTCGAGCGCTCTGGGCTTCGTGCCGAACGCGGAGTATTTCTCGGCGGGTCGGTAAGCGGAACCCGTATAAGGTCTGAAGAGCAGTGACCTCCTTCTCTCAACCAAAACGCAACATCACAGGTGACGCTGGCCCAGTTTACGTTCCCCCAATTACTCGGCAAGGCGCGGCACGACCTCCCACTCGACGCGGAGGGGCGGCGGTTTGCTATGCCCCTCAGGAGAACATTCATGCTCGACCCCGTTCCTGCCCGCCACGACCACACTCCCGCTTACACCGCCGCCCTCGGCCTGCCGCAAGGAGAGAGCGTCACCCTGCGCGTCTGGACGGGTCTGCCGGTGACAGGCGTGTCGCTGAAAGTTGTGCGGGTGGGTGAAATCGAATACCTGCCCGCCGAAGCCGTGACGTTGCCGAACTGGAGCGGTGAGGGCCAGTGGTTCGAGGCCCGCTTACCTATTCACGCAGGGCGGGTGCGCTACGCCTGGGAACTGCGCCTCCTGGACGACCATCTCAACCTGACGGCGGCGGGTCTGACGCACGGGCGGCGCGGCTTTCGGAGTTGGTTTCAATATCTGGCTGGACACATTGCGCCTGAGTGGGCCTGGCAAAGCGTCTTCTATCAGATTTTTCCCGACCGCTTCCGCGACGGCGATTCCAGCAGCAACGTGCAAGACGGTGAATACCAGTATCAAGGCCGACCCATCGAAACCCGGCTCTGGGGAGCGCCGATTGATCAGGCGGGCGACGTTCACGCCCACTACGGCGGCGATTTGAAAGGCATTCAGGACGCCTTGCCCTACCTCACCGATTTGGGCGTGAATGCCCTGTGGCTGACCCCGATTTTCGTTTCGCCCAGCAACCACCGCTACGACATCTCGGATTACCGCCACGTTGACCCGCACCTCGGCGGCGACGCGGCCTTTGACAACCTGATCGGCGCGGTTTATGCGGCCAATCTCAAAATCGTGCTGGACGGCGTGTTCAATCACGTCGGCAACGAACACGCCCTGTTTCAGGCGGCGTTGGCGGGGGCCGAGCGCGAGCGGGCCATGTTCACCTGGCGGGATGAGCAGGAAAAAACGCAGCACGAGTTGCCTTACCACGCTTTTTTTGATGTGCCCACCCTGCCCAAGCTCGATTACCTCAGCGGCGACGCCGAGCAGGAGTTTTTGGCGGGCGAGCAGAGCGTGGTGCGCCAGTGGCTGCGGCGCGGCGCGGACGGCTGGCGGCTGGACGTGGCCCACATGATCGGCAAGGGCGGCACCGACGAGGGCAACTTGGACTTGCACCGCTCGCTCAAGCGGGCCGCCCGCGCCGAGAAGGGAGACGCGTACGTATTCGGCGAGCGCTTCTTTGACCCTGAGGCCGCCCTCGACGGCAGCGGCGAAGACGGCGCGATGAACTATCACGGCTTTGGCTTGCCGCTGATGCAGTGGTTTTCGGGCCACAGCTATACCTTCACGCCCAGCCGCTTGGGGGGCGAGGAACTGTGCGCCCTGCTGGCCGATACTTACCACGCCTTGCCGCCGCAAGTGGCGCTGAGCATGTTCAATCTGCTCGACTCGCACGACATTCCCCGCGCTCTGTTTCGGCTCGGCGGCGACACCCGCAAGCTGCGGGCCGCCCTGACTTTGCTGCTGGCGTATGCGGGTGTGCCTTGCCTTTACTACGGCACCGAGATCGGGCTGTCGCAGGCTCAGGAAGGCGCGATGCCTTGGTGCCGCGAGAGTATGCCCTGGAACGAGGCCGAGTGGGACACCGAGTTGCGGGCCGAGGTTCAGCGGCTCATCAAAGTGCGCCGCAACTCGCTGGCGCTGCAACAAGGGCATTTACGCTTTGTGTTGCAAACGCCGGATGCTGTCGGCTTCGTGCGCGAATACACTGCCGGAAGCGGCCACGCCGAGCGGGTCTTGGCGCTGGCCTCGCGCACTCCTGAAGCCGTCACGCTGACTTTGCCGCAGGGCGACTGGACGGACTTGCTCAGCGGCGAGGTGCTACGCGGTCAAGTCAGTCTAGACCTGAGCGCAGGGCGGCTGCTCGGGCAAGGCCAAGCAGACTGAGCGGGGCGCTTACATCTCCCAGGTTGAGCGGTACTTTCGTGCGTCTAAGCGCTCCGAGAGTTCTACGGCCACGCTCAGCGTCTTCTCCAGCCTTGTGGCAATCAAAGGCTTCAGCGCGTCACCTTCCCAGTCCTCGCCCACCGCGTAGACGTGATACGGATTGAGGATGCATTTGAAATCGGTCAGCAGGCCCAGCGCCAGCGGGTGATGCGACACATAGCTGTGCATCAGGCCGCCCGCCACCAAAAAGGTCACGACCTTGTCGAACCAAACGGCGCTCAGGCCGCGCGTGGTGCTGTGAGAACCAGTCAGCTCGATCAGGTTTTTCGCGCCGCTGCCGGTGGCCCAGTTGTAGACCGGCAGCGCCAAAATTACCCCGTCGGCCTGCTCAATTGCCTGACGGTACAGGTGCACGTTGGGGTGCGCGTAAGTGGCGTCGTCGTCAAAGGCGGGCAGCGGCGTGTCGCGCAAATCCAGCAGCGTGACTTGGTGGCCTTGCTGACTCAGGCGCTCGGCAGCAAGTCGCGCCAGCATTCGGCTGCGGCTCTGGGGGCTGAGGCTGGTGGAGAGGACGGTGAACTTCATGCCGCCAGCCTAACGCCTTTCCTCACCGCTAGAACATTTGACGTAAAAGAGAGGGATCTTTTACGTCCGAGCGGTGCGAGTGAAATACGTACCAGAGCAGGTGGAAGTGGAGTTGACTGGGTGATTTTTCCAGTCAACTCCACTTCCACCTGCTCTATAAGCCGCGCTTCAAATACTTCTCGCCGCGCTCGGTCAGCCGCAGCAAGTGAAAATCTGGCGTTTCGTCGCCAAAGTTGCGGCACATGCTTTTGAGGCTGCACCCGTTGCACGAGCAGTCGCCGTTGCCCTGCACGGCTTCTTGCACGTAACCTCCGGCGTAGAGGGTTCTGAGCATGCCTTCAAGCGCTTCAGGCGAGCTGCCCAGATGGCGCGAGAGTTCCGGTAGAGTGCGGGGATTTCCCGCCAAGCTGCCCAAAATAGTGGAGAGGGGAGAGGTCATAGAAAGTGCCTCGCAATCTGATACACGAGCAGGCCCGCCACCCAGGCGATGCCCATTTCGTAAGCCACCGTCATCCAGGCCATCCGCCGCCCGTGCTCGGCTTGCATGGCTCCGATGGTGGCGACGCAGGGTGTATAGAGCAGCACGAACACCAGGTAAGCCAGCCCCGCAGCGGGCGTGAAGGCTTTGGCCAGCGCCTTGGCCAGTGGCGTTTTCTGCTCGGCGCTGGAATCGGCCCCCAAGCTGGGCAGGGCGATCAGGGTGGGCAGCGCCTGTACCGAAGTCTTGACTGCTTCCCAAGTGGAGAGCGCAGTTTGCTGAAGGCCGGCCACCAAGCCCAGCGGCGCGGCCCGTTTGGCTTCTTCGCCCAGGTAAATCTGGCCCAGCGTGCCAACCACCACTTCTTTGGCGATAAAGCCGGGAACGAGTGCTCCCGTCGCTTGCCAGTTGCCGAAGCCCAACGGCGAAAAGATGGGGCTGACCGCTTGGCTGGCCCGTCCAAACAAGCTCTGGGCGGGCGGCACTTCACCGAATTTCTGCCCGTTGACCGCTGGGATGGAGAGCAGCACCCATACCACCGCCACCGTCGCCAGAACGGTGGTGCGGGCGCGTTTGGCAAAGCTGGCGGTGCGGCGGGCTGCGTGCGTCCACATCACTTTCCAAGCGGGGAAGCGGTACGGCGGCAACTCCAGCAGCACTCCACTGCCCTCGGCGGGCAAGGAGGTTTTACGTAGCACCCAGGCAAACGCGAACGCCACCGCCATGCCCAGCACGTACATGCTCCAGACCACCCACGCGCCCGCTTTCGGGAACAGCGCCGCCGAGAAGATCACGTAAACCGGCAAGCGGGCCGAGCAGCTCATAAACGGCAAGATCATGCTGACCAGCACCCGGTCTGATTTGCGCTCCAGTGTGCGGGTGGCGTAGACGGCGGGCACGTTGCAGCCAAAGCCCAGAATCAAAGGAATGAAGGCGCGGCCATCCAGCCCCAGCCCGCGCATGGTGCGGTCAGCCAGGAAGGCGGCGCGGGCCATGTAGCCGCTGTCTTCCAGAAAGCTCATGGCGAGGTAGAGCACCAACAGGGTGGGCAAGAAACTCAGCACCGTACCGACGCCGGGAATAATTGCGCCCACCACGACGTCTTTGAGCAGCGGAATGCCGCCCAGCAGGCTGACGGCCCAGCCGCTCGCCACGTCTTGCAGCGGCCCGCCGATCAGGTCTACGAACGGCGCGGCGATGGTAAACGTCAGCCGGAAGACCAGCAGCACCAAGCCGAGGAAAATCGGAATGCCCAGCCACGGGTTGAGCGCCAGTTTGTCCAAGCGCTCGGTCAGGGTCAGTTTGAGTTCGGCATTCGGCACGGCGCGGCGGGCGATGTCTCCGGCGCGGGCGTAGCGGGCCTCGGCAATTTCAATCAGCGGATCGAAGCCGCCGAGTTCCAGCGCGGCGCGGTGGGCGTCGGCAGCGTCCACGAGTGGCGTGTGTCCGGTGGCGCTCAGGCGGCCCCGCAAACTCGGATCGCCTTCCAAGAGGCTGAGCGCCAGGTAGCGGTAGGCGTGCGGCGGCAAGGTCGCCAGAGCCGCCATCTTGTCTTCCAAGTCGGCGGCGGCGGTTTCGATGGCTTCCGGGTAGCGCAGCGGGTGGCCGATTTGCGCCCGGCTCAGCGTGGCGTCGAGCAGGCCCGCCGTGCCGATATTCTTGACGCCGACCGTTTCCACGACCGGCACGCCGAGTTCTTGGCTCAGCGCGGCGGCGTCCACTTCCAGCCCTTTGTTCTTGGCTTCGTCCACCAAGTTGAGGGCCAGCAGCATCGGCACCCGGAATTCGAGGAGTTGCAGCGTCAAATACAGATTGCGCTCCAGGTTTCCGGCGTCCACCACATTGAGCAGCACGTCCGGCGCTTCGTCGAGCAGGGCGGTGCGGGTAATCAGCTCTTCGGGGGTGTGGGGCGAAAGCGAATACGCGCCGGGCAAATCGAGCAGGTGAATGGTTTGCTCGCCGCGCTTGAGGTGCGCTTCCCGCTTTTCTACCGTGACGCCCGACCAGTTGCCGACCTTCAGGCGAGTTCCGGCCACCGCATTGATCAGGGTGGACTTGCCGGTATTGGGGTTGCCCACCACCAAGGTGCGCGGCTCGCGGTGGGCACGCAGGCGGGCGACGGTGTCGGCGCAGGCCGCTTCGTCTACACGCGGCGAGGGCGGGGGAGAAGCGGTCATGAGCGCCTCACCGTCACGCCCACCAAGTCGGCAGCCCGCAGCGCCAGATCGGTATTGCCCAGCCGCAGATGCACCGGGTCGCCCATCGGCGCGAGGCGCACCACGTCTACTTTCGCGCCGCGAATAAAGCCGAGTTCGAGGAGGCGGCGGCGCAGCGGGTGCTTGGAATCAAGCGCGACCACATGCGCCGCCTCGCCGGGTTTGAGGGTGCTAAGCGTGACATCACTGGGAGAAACGGTCATAATCCTGACTATACTACTCGGATTAGGGTAGATTTCAAGGGCCTGTGTTACGCAATTCGTCTCAGAGAGCGGTTACCGCTTCGTGGACGCCTGTTTCGCCGCTGACAATTTCAAAAGTGTGGCCAATGCTGCCCGCGTTCTCCAAGCAGGCCACCACCACGCGGGCCACGTCCTCGCGGGGAATCTGGCCTCTGGGAGCCGGGTGGGCCAGCGTGATCTGGCCGGTGCCGGGCTGGTCGCTCAGGCCGCCGGGCCGCACAATCGTAAACGCCAGCCCGCTTTGCTGCACGTGCGCGTCCGAAACGGCTTTGACCTTGAGGACGGGCATCAAAAAAGGCGGCATCTGTTCCGGGCGGTCTACGCCCATGCTCGACACCACCACCAACCGCTTTGGCCCCTGCTGGGCCAGGGTGTCGGCCACGTTGACCAGCGCGTCGCCGTCGATGGCCTGATATTTGCCGCTCATGCCCGCGCCCGCTGCCCACACCACCGCGTCCGCGCCGTCCAGCACCTGCTGCCACTGGCCCGTCAGGTCGCCCATCACCGGGGCCGCGCCGTGGAGGCTGAGCATATCGGCCTGCTCCTGCGTGCGAACCAGCGCCCGCACTTCATGGCCCGCCTGTACCAACTGACTCGCCACTTGCCGCCCGACTCCGCCCGCCGCTCCGATGACTGCAATCTTCATGCCTCAAGGCTAAGCGGGCGGGCCGTCAATCAGATTCAAAACAGATGGGCAAGGGGTGAAGGGCTATTGGCTTTACGGTTGACTGGCGCTGGCCTTGCTCGCTGCTGCTTGGTCATTCAGGCTCGGCTGCACAGACGTGACAGCCTTAAAAGCCCAGCAGTCCCAGCGCCGCCGTCGCGGTGAGTTCGCTTTTAAACGGTTGGATCAGGGCGGCGGTTTTGGGGTTGGCCTCCAGCTTGACGGTGGTGTTCAAATCCGGCAACTTGCCATTTTTCAGCTCGGTGGCGATTTTGCCAAAGTCGATGTCTGGCAAGCCCAAAGCGCGGTTCACGTCGTCTCTGAGGACGTTGTAACGCTCTCGGCTGAGCTTCTCGCTCGCCAGGCCCGCCGTCTGCGCCGCCCGTACCGCGCCCACCGAACTGCCCACGTCCCGCAGCACGCCCGTCACTTGCCAAAAGCTGGGCGTCTGCCCATTTTGAACTTGCTGGAAAATGGTCTGGACGCTTGCGAAGTTGCTGCCCAGAGCCTGACGCTCGGCCCGGCGAATCCGCACGAACTTTTCGATATCGGCTTTGCTGGGTACAGCCCGAATGTTGCCGCTGGCCGCCGGAACCCCCGCCGACTGACCCGGGGGCGCTCGCAGCCCGTCCACGAAGACCGCCACTGGGCGGTAAACCAAAAAGTAGCCCGCCGCCACCAAGGCGATCAGCAGCACCAAGGAGCCGCCGCAGCCGCATCCACATCCACGTCTTGCCCACATGCTCCTGATACGGGAGAAGCGTGCGGAAAGTTGCGGTCAGCAGCTTAGGCGGCCCCAAACCTAAATGGCTACAAACCCTAGTACCTACAAACCCAGCAGGCCCAGCGCCGCCGTCTCCAGCAGGTCAGTACGCTTGGGCTCGATTAGCGCTTTAGTCTGCGGATCGGTATCGGTGTTGACGGTGCTGCCGATATTAGAGAGGTCGCCGCTCCTCAGTTGGCTAAACAGCTTGTCAAATTCAACGCCAGGCACGCCCAGCGCTCTATTGACTTGGCTGCGAACGGCGTCGAAGCGCTCGCGGCTGAGGTTTTGCTTGGTCAGCGCCGCTTTCTGAGCGGCTTTGGCGTCGCCCACCGAGCCGCCCAGTTCGCGCAGCGCTCCCGTCACCTGCAAAAAGCTGGGGGTGTTGCCGTCTTTGATGCCTTGCCAGAGGTCTTGCAAACTCGAAAAACTCTCGCCCAGCGCTTGGCGTTCGGCGCTGCGAACGGCCAAGAACTTGCTGAGTTCAGCTTGAGTGAGCGGCGCTTGCACTTGGGGCTTGCTGGTCTGATCAGGGGTGTTGGCTCCAGCACTCTGCGCCAGCAGCGGGCCGCTAGGCTGCGGAGTTGAAGCCGCCGCCGTACTGACCAACACCAAAGTCAAGGGCAGCGCGAGGCGGCTGAAACGGAAATTGGACATAGCCTCAGAGTAGAGCGGCAAGCTGAAGGGCAGTTGAATAGTCGGGTGAAGTTGGCTTAGAGCATTTGTCAAAAAAGAGTTTCTTTTTTGACCGACCAATGGGAGTGGAATAGAGAGAGCATTTGGGAGGATGGATGGCTGAGCGTGCTTTTTGCTCGGCCATTTATTCGGACAGATGCTCTAAGCCCGCCGCACTTCGCTCAGCACCGTCAGCAGTGCCACGCCTCCTTGCAACTCGGCGCTCAGCAAACCGCCCGCCGCTTCGTTGCTGACGGTCAGGCCGCTGCCCATCGGCACGTCCACACCCGTCAGCGGCCAGCGAGCGCCGCGTAGCGTCAGCCCCCGCAGCGGCGAGGCGGCCAGCACGCTGAAGGTCTGCCCAGTCTGCAACGCCAGATTCACCGGAGAGCTTGGCAGCAGCGGATAGCCCGCTTCGTTGCCGCTGTGCAGCGTCACCTTGAGCCCTTCGCCGGCGAGTCGGCAGGCCCCCAGCGCCAAAGCGAAGGCGTGGTCAAAGCGGCCCCCGAACGCGCCCAGAATGATGAGTTCGGTTGCGCCTCTTTCGCGGGCCACCGACACGGCCAACTCGAAGTCGGTGCTGTCTTTGGCCGCCGGATGCACCTCGCGGGGCGCGTCCAGCGTCAGGCCGTCTGAGGAATCAAAATCGCCCACCCAGGCGTCTACTTTGACATCCAGGGCAGCGGCGTGCCGCGCTCCCCCGTCGGCGGCGACGACGAGGTGCGGGCGGGGCAGGGCGGCGAGGGCGGGCGTGAGAACCAGTCGCCCACCCACCAAAATCCAAGCGAGCATGGCGGCCACTCTAGCGCAGCGCCGAGAACCGAACTGAGGGTGGCACTGAGGAGAGCAACCAAAGCGGACAGCACCCACAGCGGACAACACCTACGGCAAGTTCAGCGCGGCCTTGATGTCGGCCAGCATCGTGTCCACATTTTTGCTCAGCCCGTCCAGCGCGGGCGTGGCGGCGCGGGCCGGATTAAACGCCGACAAATACACGATGCGCGGCCCACTGCGGGTATTCAGGCTGCCCTCACTCGCCACCGCCAACTGCGCGAAGCGCTCGCTGCCGTCTGGCAGCGTGTAGGTCAGGCCGACGAGGCGGTAAGCGCCCGCATCTTCGCCGGGGGTGACGCTGAATTTCAGCTTGGCGGCGGCGCTGAGCGTTGCAGGTGTGGCCGCCGCCAGCATCGCTTTGACAGCCACGGGGTTGAGTGGATCGCTGGTAAACAGGCCGCCGATGTCACCTAGACTCAGGGCCGAGAGCGCTGCGCCCAGCAGTTGTACGGTGCTGGCCGCCTGCGCATCAGTGGGGCTGCTCGGCGTGGTGGTCACGGTGCTGCTCGTTACAGTGGTGACCGTTGCAGAGGGTGTTTGAACGGTGGCTGCCGTGCCGAGCGGCGCACCGGCGGCCACCGTCAGGTAAGGCTTGATGGCGGCGCTGCCGCTAAATTTCTGCACCAATTTGCCCGCGCAGTCGGCGGCGGCTTTGCTTTCGTCGCTGTCAAAACTCACGCCGCTCCACCAATACCAGGAACTGTATCCGGCGCTGGTGCCTTCGCAGGTGTCTTGCCAAATCACCGTGCCAGTGGCCGCGTCGTCGATTTCAAAGCTGGCCTTGACCGTTTTGGCATTCAGGCAACCGACAATCGGCAAGCACACGCCGCCCCCGCCGGTGATGTCGTTGATGCCCGCCTTCATCACCAAGTTGGCTCCCGCCGACTGGCGCACTGGCCGCACAGAGCCGCTGGCTTTGAGGGCTTGAGTGATGGCCGTGTCAAACGATGACCAGACGCTGTAGCCGCAGTAGCCGCCGCTGCAATAGTTGTCACCGATATACACCACGGCTTGCGGGCCACTGTAGGTGGGGGCTTGCTGAGCCGAAGCCGCTCCCAACAGAGCGAGACTGAGAACACCGAAAAACCGTAGATTGTTTGCGCTTTGTTTCATGACCTCTCCTAACCGCCAGCGGACTAAAAGCGTGGTTTCGTTCAGTCTAAAGGCCAGTGCGTCAAAACGGTGTCAAATGCTGAGGCGGTCATCCGGCACTTCACGCACCCTGCTTTGATCCAAGTTCAGTCGCAGCGCACCGCCGCTGGCTTGTTCGGCCTCGCGGCTGCTCAGGTGCAAGGTGATTTCACCGAGTTCGTGCGCCACCCGCACTGTCTGGCCCTCTTCGGTGCTTTGCCGAAAAGTGACGCTGTAACTCGGCCCCTCGCCCAAACGGAAAGCACTTTCGGGAACCAGCAGCGCCGTATCTCCCCGCCCAAATACGTTCGGCTGACCCAGAAACTCGGCCACCCACGCCGTTGCGGGCGTCCCGAAGACTTCAGCGGCCCCGCCCACCTGCACCACTCGCCCGCTGCGCATCAGCGCCACGCGGTTAGCCAGCGCCAAAGCTTCGCGCTGATCGTGCGTGACGATCAAGACGGCGGTGCTGAGATTCTCAAACAGCGTCCGCAAATCCTGGCGCAGTTGGCCCCGGAGCTGCTCATCCAAGTTGCTCAGCGGCTCGTCGAGCAGCAGCAGTGGCGGGCGCGGCGCGAGGGCGCGGGCGAGGGCCACGCGCTGCTGCTGCCCACCCGACAGCTCCCCAATGCGCCGCCCTTCCAGCTCCAAGAGGCCCACCAGTTCAAGCGCTTCACGGGCTTGCTGCTCGGCCTGCGCTTTGCTCTTGCCGCGCCTGCGCGGGCCGTAAGCGACATTTGCCAGCACCCGCAGATGCGGAAAGAGGGCGTAATCTTGAAACACGAGGCCCAGGTTTCTGGCTTCCGGCGGCGCACGGCTCACGTCTTGCCCCGCCACCCACACCTCGCCGCTGTCTTGCCGCTCCAAGCCTGCCACCATCCGCAGCACCGTGCTCTTGCCGCTTCCCGACGGGCCGAGCAGGGCCAGCGTCTGGCTTGTCTGTAGGCTGAGGCTCACCCCGCCAGCCGCCACGACCGGGCCGTAAGCGCGGCTGAGGCCAAGCGTTTGCAGAGCGGGGAGATCAGTCGGCACGGCGCTCAGGGTAACGCTTTGGGCAGCGGGGAAAGGCAAACTGACAAAAAAAGCCCCCGACCATTGCGGCGGGGGAGACTTGATCTTTTTGTCTTGAACTGGAATTTGGGTGCGAACTCTTTTCCGTTAAAGGTTAAAGCCGAACATCCGCATCTGGCGTTTGCCGTCTTCGGTCATCTTCTCGGGGCTCCAGGGCGGCGACCACACGAAATCTACGTTGACGCGGTTGACACCGTCCAAGCGCATCACGGCCATCTCGGCGTCCGAGCGAATCAGGTCTTGCACCGGGCAGCCCACCGAGGTCAGGGTCATGGTAACGTCAACCACGCCCTCAGCATTGATGTCCACGCCGTAAATCAGGCCCAAGTCCACCACGTTCACTGGAATTTCAGGGTCTTTGACGACTTTCAGCGATTCCAAAATTTGCGCTTCGTTGGGCAGATTGCCCGCAGCGGGCGCGGGGGCAGGATTGATACCGTTACTGGTTTCGTCGCTCATACTGCTCCTGTTTGGGTGGGCAGGCCGGTGTCTTGCCAAGCAATCGTGCCGCCGGTCAGGTTGACGGCTTTGTTGTAGCCGTGATCGAGCAGAAACTGGGTGGCCCGTCCGCTGCGTGCGCCGCTGCGGCAGATCAGCACCAGTTCTTTGTCTTTGGGCAACTCGGCGTAGCGCGTCTCAAATTCGCTCAGCGCCATGAGCTGTGCGCCCTCGGCGTGAACTTCTTCGTACTCGTTGGCTTCGCGCACGTCGATCAGCAGTGCGCCGTGTTGAAGGCGGCGTTGAGCTTCTTTTGGACTCACTTCTTGCATAAACTCCAGCATAGCCCAGACCTGAGCGCCGATTGTGACGGGCCGCGAGTTGACCTCGGTACGCTAAGATTTTGATGATGAATCCCAGTCCTCCCCACCTCTTCATTGACCTGCGGGCCGCCGCACTGCGCGCAGTCGAGCCGCTCAGCTCGCTCATTTCCAATCCCCACCGGGTGCTGAGTTTGGCGCAAATCGAAGAAGGCCAGCACGGCCTCACCTCGGCGGACGGCCCAGTGGTGGTGATTTGTGAACGGGGGATTCGCAGCAGCCTGGCAGTCCGGTTTCTGCGCTCGGACGGCGTAGACGCGCAGGCGTATGAAGGCGGCGTTCTGGCAATGAAGCAAGCGCTCTCGGCGCGGTGAAGGGAGAAGGGCCGCCCGCCATTCACGCCCTGCATGGTTTCTTGGGCAGCGGCAAAACCACTTTGGCCCGCCAACTCGAAACCGAGTTGCCCGCCCTGCGCTTTTCCAGCGACGAGTGGATGGTCACGCTCTACGGCCAAGACCCACCCGAAGCCCTTTTCAGTGAGTACCGCTCTCGCATCTACGCGTTGATGCGCCGCTACTGGACACGCGCCCTCGCTCTGGGCCTGCCGGTGGTGCTCGACGAAGGCTTCTGGACGCGCCGCGAACGTGACGACCTGCGGGCAGAAGCGGAGCAGCTCGGCGTTCCGCTGATTCTCTACGCGCTCAGCACGCCCGAAAGCGTGGCCCGTGAGCGCATTCGGCATCGCAACCAAGAGCCGCACAGCCTCTACATCGCCGAGAACACCTACAACCTGTTTCGCCCGCGCTTCGAGCCGCTGGAACCTGACGAGCCTCACATCCTCGTCTGAAGCCAACACCAAAAAACCCCAGCCAATTCGACTGAGGTCTTTTTGTACTTTGGTTGCAGGGACAGGATTTGAACCTGCGACCTCCGGGTTATGAGCCCGACGAGCTACCAGACTGCTCTACCCTGCGTTACCTTGGTGCTTGGCCGGATTTCCGGCGCTTAGGAATAGTACAGCCGAGTTCAAAACCTGTCAACCCCCACGAGGTTACAAAGTGGATCGGCGCAGTGCGGCCCCGGGGACGGCTTGATTGTCTTGGCCGCTGGCCTGTATAGTTTCTTCTTGGCCACAAGTGGGGCTAGGCATCAACAGCGTCCGTGTAAGTTGGCGCGGCCCAGACCCCCAGACGACACCGCCAACAAGGTGTCCGCCTGGCCCAAGGAGGCAGCAATGCCGAAGATGAAGACCAAAAAGAGTGCCGTGCGCCGGATTAAAATCACGGCGACGGGTAAAGTGATGGCGTTCAAGAGTGGCAAACGCCATCAGAACACCGGCAAGAGCGGCTCGGACATCAGCAACAAAGGCAAAGGCTTTGTGCTGGCCAAGAGCGAGTGGGCGCGTATGAAACTTGCTCTGCCGGGAGGGAAATAAACTATGCCACGCACCAAAACAGGTATTGTCCGCCGCCGCCGTCACAAGAAGGTGCTCAAGCGGGCCAAGGGCTTTTGGGGTTCACGCTCCAAGCAGTACAAGATGGCCTTCCAGACGCTGCTCAACGCCGCGACTTACGAGTACCGCGATCGCCGCAATAAAAAGCGCGATTACCGCCGCCTCTGGATTCAGCGCATCAACGCCGGTGCCCGCCTCCACGGCATGAACTACTCCAACTTCATCGCCGGACTGAAGTTGGCCGGTATCGACCTCAACCGCAAGGTGCTGGCCGATATTGCCGCCCGCGAGCCGGAAGCCTTTGCCATGCTGGTGGAGAACGCCAAGAGCGCCCACAGCAACAAGCAAGCCGCTTAAACTCAATCGGCACCGCCCAAACCGCTTCCAGAGAAGCGGTTTGGGCGTTTTCTTTTGAAGGGCGTGCGTTTGCTGGCTCGGTCGTACCAGTATCCCTGTTTTTGGGATCACTCCTTTACCCGTTTCTACGCCGCAGGCCCCAGCCCAGCGCTCCGCCCAGCACCACGCCCCAGACGGCGCTGCCCAGTCCCCACCAGCTCAGCCCCGAGGCGGTGACGAAAACGGTGACGGCGGCGGCCTCGCGCCAATCGGCTTCGCCCAGCGCCGAAACCAGACTGTTCGTTGCCGTGCCGAGCAGTGCCAGGCCTGCCAGTGCGGCGATGAAGGCGGGCGGCACGGCCCCCACTGCGCCCGCCACCCAGCCCGCGAAAATGCCCAGCAACAAATAGAAAAAGGCGCATGACAAGCCCGCCATGTAGCGCCGCGCCGGGTCGGGGTGGCTTTCTTCGCCCGCGCCGATGGCGGCGGTGATGGCGGCGAGGTTGGTGGTGTGCGCTCCGAAGGGAGCCGACAGCAGCGAAGTCAGGCCGGTGGACCAGATCAGCGGCGAGGTCGGAACCCGCCCATAGCCGAAGGTTCGCAGCACCGCCACGCCCGGCAGGTTTTGTGAGGCCAGTGTCAGCAGGGTCATCGGCAGGGCCAGCGAGAGCAGCCCGTGAAGCGTGAAGTGGGGAGCGGTGAAGACCAGCGTGCCGAACACGCCCGCTCCGCCAGCGGCCCCGACTTGCCCGGTCAGCACGGCCACGGCCACACCTGCCAGCAGCGAAAGCAGAACGGCGTAGCGTGGCGCAAGCACCCGGCCGATCAAAAAGCCGCCTATCATCGCGCCCACCAGCAGCGGCGCAGTCGGCAGCACTTTGAAGGCGCTGATCACGAAGGGAATCAGCACGCCTGCCAGCAGCGCGGCGGCCAGCGGCCCCGGAATCCGCGCCGTGATCCGCTCGAAGGCCCCGCTGATGCCGATGGCGGTGATCAGGGCGGCGCTGATCAGGTACGCGCCGATCATCTCCGGCAAAGTCAAGGCGCTGGCCTGCGTGGCGATCAGCGCCAGTCCGGGCGTCGTCCAAGCCGTCAGAATCGGAGCGCGGTAGCGCCAGCTCAGCAGCCACCCGCTGACGGCGATGCTGATGTAGACGCTGAAAATCCAACTGCTGGTCTGGGCGGGGCTCAGGTGGGCGGCTTGGGCGGCGGCGATCACGAGGCCGATGCTACTGGCCGCGCCGACCAACACCGCGATAAATCCGGCCAGCACCGCCGAGAAGGAAACGTCGCGCTTCAGGTCGCTCAAGGTCGGGGGGCTCAATAGGAGTTCACTCATGGTGTGAGTCTGCGGGCCGCGCCGCCCACCCAGACCTCGCTGGCTCCGCTCGACTGCGGAAGGTACTGAGCGCTGAGGCGGGAGGGTTGCCCCGGCATCATTTGAAGGCCGCGCACCAGCGGTTCGTCTTGGGGCAGCGCTCCGCGCACGCTAATGGCTCCCACCAAGCAGGCGAACATGTTGCTGCTAGCAGCGTCCTCGTCAAAGCCCTTCAGCGGCCCGAACGCCCTCAAGCTCACCTCGGCGCGTTCGGCTTCTAAGGTGTAGACGATCAGGCCGGTGGTGGCGGTGGCGCGGCCCAGTTGCTTTATTTGTTCAAAATCAGGTTGAAACGCAGTCAAAGCCTCCAGCGTCGGCAGCTCCAAAATTAGATTGGGGCGGCCCGTGCTGGCGATCTGGATAAGTTCGCTAGTCAGGCCGAGGCCGCTGACATCTGCTCCCGGCGCGGCGCTCACGCTCACGTCGCCCTGCTTCAGCAGCCACTCGCCGCCGCAAAGCTGTGCGGGAAACTCTTGACCGTTCATCCAGACGCTTGAGACATCGGCAATCTGACCCGCCGCGTGGAGGTGGCTCAAGGCCGCTAGCGCCGCGCTGTCGCTCTCGCCTTTGTCGCGCAGGGGAGTGAAGACGCGCAGGCGTGCGCCACCCGCGTCGGTCGCCTCGATAAAGACAGACAGCGGCGTGCCAGCTTGCTCGGCCTGAGCCTGCAAATCGCCCTCGGCAGCCGTGAACAGTGAAACGAGTTTGCCGCCTTCGGTGCGCGGTGCGGCGTAAACGCGGTAAGCAGCTTCGGCTTGGTAAGAAGTGGGGGAGAAATCGGTCATCTGAGCATTCATCTGGAGGTTATTGTGCCGCCCGCCGCACGGAATTCAAATACTGCCGGGTGCCGAGCGAGCGCACAAGCTGCCCGAAAGGCCGCCCCAAACGGTAAAACCGATTGGCAGGCTGGCTGTCTGCCTTCAGGCTGAAGGTCACGCGGTCATCCGAGTGCCACTCCACCACAAACAATTCCTCGCCGCGTTCAGGGTGGCCGGGCAAGCTGCCGTAAGCAAAGCCGTATTGTCTGCTGCCGTCCAGCACCCGTACGACGCGGCAACCGAAAGCTAAGCACAGGCCCGCGCAGGTGAGCAACACCAAGACGGTTTGCCCCTCGGCGGGCGGCTGGGTGCCGGGGTAGAGCCGCAGCCAGCGCGACTGGTGGGTCTGCCAGCTCTGCAAAGCTGCCTTGCCACGTTCAAAGGTCGCTTGACCGGTGCCGAGCAAAACGGTGTGCTGCTCCATCTCGGTTTGCGGATCGAGCGTGACGCCGATGCGCGAGTAGGTCGGATTCAAACTGCTAGCCCGCTTCAGAACGCGGCTGAAGGCGGCGGGCGTGGTGCGGGTCAGTTGCATCTCATGCCTGCCGCATCAGTTCCCTGAGCTGAAATTCGTGCCGGGCCGGATGCATCACTGCGTGTTCCAGCATGGCGTCTACCCAGTACGGCATTCCGGCGAAGTAAAGTTCGGGGTCAGGTTCCATTTGGGCGTCTGTCACGGCGGCCAAAGGCAAGCGCCAACGCGCCAGCAGATCATCAAGGTACTGATCGGTCTGCGCGGGCAAATCCCCGACGTCCGGCACAGGCCCAATCTCCGGCGCGGGCAGCTCGAGGTTCTGACAGATCCTGAGCAGATAAATTCTGGCCGAGCGCAGGATGTGATGGAGCAAGACGTCGAGCGATTGGTAATGCTCCTCTGCCGTAACCGGCAAGCTGACCCCTTGTGCCTTCGCTTGTTTTACTGCCTCCACGCACTGCCGCAGCTGCTGTTCGTGGAGCAGCACCAGCGCTCTGGCTCCGCGTGATCGGTAGTGGGCGAGTTCTTCAGGCATGCCTGAACTTTAACATGGCCCCCCGTGCTGGGCCGCCGCCTTAAGCCGAAACCCATTCGCGCAGCAACTTCTCCAAGTGGGCGTCGTCCAGTTCGTCTTGTTCGGCCAATTCCTTGATGTGATCGGTCACGCGCCGCAGCGCGTCTTCGCCGTAGTGCAGGCCCATTTCGCGGGCTTTATAAGCAATGGCGTGCTTGCCGGTCACTTTGCTGGCGGCCTGAATGCGGCGGCCCACTCCAAAGACCTCCGGCGGAATCGCTTCATAAGCGCCGGGATTGAGATAAATCGCTTTGAGGTGCATTCCGGCTTTGTGGTTGTAAGCAAACTCGCCGGTGAGGTAATTGTTCCAGGGAATAGATAAGCCCACCATCCGGGCAATCATTTGATCCAACTGGGGCAGCATATCGAGGTTGTATTTGTCGATCAGGCCCTGTGGATCAAGAGTGAACATGCGGGCCAAGAAGCCGCCGAGCGGGGTAATGCCGTTGCGCTCGCCGATGCCCAAAATGGTGGTGTCGATATGGGTGGCTCCGGCTTCAACCGCTTCGTAAGCGTTGCTGATCGCGCAGCCGGTGTCGTTGTGGCCGTGAAACTCGATGCCGCACTCACTGTGAATGACTTTGCGAACTTCGCGCACCAGCGTATAGACCTGCCTCGGCGT
Source organism: Deinococcus detaillensis (assembly GCF_007280555.1). Classification (NCBI taxonomy): domain Bacteria; kingdom Thermotogati; phylum Deinococcota; class Deinococci; order Deinococcales; family Deinococcaceae; genus Deinococcus; species Deinococcus detaillensis. The sequence continues at coordinate 68,946 of NZ_VKDB01000015.1, forward strand.
AGCCACCCCCACCGTGTCGGCCAGGCCCACTCGGTGTACGCCCAGATCGCTGACGGCTTTATAGACGGCCATCAAATCGGCTTCTTCGCTGCGGAAGGTGTCTTCTGCCGAAAAGCGCAATTCCAAATTGGGGTGGTTGGCTTTTATCCAGCCGATGACGGTTTGGGCCGACTCGATAATCTGGCTGATGTTTTTGCCGTGACTGAATTCGCGCAAAAAGCTGGAAGTGCCGAACAGCAAATCTAAGCCGTCCACGCCAGTATCCACCGCCCGCTGCACGTCGTCCATGGCGCAGCGCACGTGGGTCAGCAGTTTGGCCTTCAAGTTCAGGCTGGCCAGCTTGCGGATGTCGGCGGCGGTGGCCGCACTCACCATCGGGGTGGTCAGCTCGATGTATTCGATTCCAAAAGCGTCGAGGGCTTTGGCAATTTCGATTTTGTCGTCGGTCTTGAAGTTGCCGCGTGCAAACTGCTCGCCCTCACGCAAAGTGGAATCGATAATCGCCCACGAGCGGGCCTGAATCGGCGGCGCGGAGACGCGGTCAGTGGGGCTGTCGGTGGCGGTCATGCGGCAAGTGTAGCGCCAAGTGTTTACGAATGTCAATTCAGATGCCCATTAACTTATCATTTGAAAAGCTGAGTGAATCGTCTATCCGGCACTGTAAACAGGGCACTGGGCACCCGGAAGCGTACACTGAATCACATGGATAACTTCACGCTGTTCAGAACTGATCTCATCGGTCAGGACGCAGTGATTCGCACACCCTTTGGCGCTCGGCGCGTGACTTACGCCGATCACGTTGCTTCGGGCCGCGCTCTGCGGTCAAGCGAAGCCTTTATCGTCGAGCGCGTTTTGCCGCTGTATGCCAACACCCACACTGACGACTCGGCCACCGGGGCCATGACCACCCACCTGGCCCACCAAGCCTGTGAATATGTCAAAACCCAGCTCGGCGCAGATCAGAACTGCACTTTGGTGTGGTGCGGCTCGGGGAGTACCGGAGCGGTCAAGCGCCTTCAAGAAATCTTGGGCTTGGCGGTGCCGCCTACTTTGCTGGCAAAACTGCGGGCCAGTTTCCCGCCCGACGAGCGCCCGGTGGTGTTCGTGGGGCCGTATGAGCACCACAGCAACGAAGTCACCTGGCGCGAAACGCTGGCCGACGTTGTAGAAGTGCCGCTCTGTCCGAGAGGCGGCATCGATCTGGAAGCGCTGCGAACCCTGCTCAAAGCGCCGGAATACCGCAGCCGCCAGAAAATAGGATCGTTTAGCGCTGCCAGCAACGTGACGGGCTACCTCAGCGACACCCGCGCTCTGGCCCGTTTGCTGCACGCGCACGGCGCACTGGCGTTCTTTGATTTTGCCGCGTGTGCGCCGTATCTCAAGATCGACATGCGCTCTGGGCGGCCTGACGGTTACGACGCCGTGTTTCTCAGCCCCCACAAATTCGCGGGCGGCCCCGGCACACCGGGCCTGTTGTGTTTCCAAAACCAGATTTACCCGGCGGGCGCACCCACTACAGCCGGCGGCGGCACGGTGAGCTATGTCAGCCGCACGGCCCACCACTTTGTCGAAGATATAGAAGCGCGGGAAGACGCCGGAACGCCGGCCATTCTCGGCAAAATTCGGACGGCGCTGGCCTTCAAAGCCAAAGAGCGCCTCGGTGTAGACGCTATTGCAGAGCGCGAACACGCTTTGATCAGCCGCGCCATTGCCCGCTTACGCACCCATCCGCGCCTTCAACTGCTGGGCAACTTGGACGAGCCGAGGCTGGCGGTGCTGTCGTTTTTGGTTCGCACCGAAGACGGCTCCATGCTGCACCCCCGCTTGGTCGTGCGTCTGCTCAACGACCTGTTCGGGATTCAGTCACGGGGCGGTTGCGCCTGCGCCGGCCCGTATGGTCACGCGCTGCTCAACATTGATGATCAAACCAGTCAGCGTTACATGCACTGCGCCCTTAACGATCTGGGCGGCCTCAAGCCCGGCTGGACGCGCCTAAATTTCGCGCCGTGGACGAGTGAAGCCGAATTTTTATTCCTGCTGTCCGCGCTTGAGTTTGTGGCGGATTACGGTGAGCGGTTCGTGCCGCTGTACAACATGGACTTTCACACCGGCACTTGGACGCACCCGGCGGACCAAAAATTGCCAGCGCTGTTCGAGTTGGAGGCCCCTGAAACCCAAGCCGGTGAAGCGCCGTATGCCGATTATTTGCTTGAGGCCAAGGCCATTGCCGAAGCGCTGATTCCCCCACAGGCGCGTGAAATACCGGTGGAAGTACCCAAAGAATTGGTGTTTTTCCGATACTGATAGGAGGTTCAGTCAATCGGTGAGAAATGAAGATTGACCCGGCTGGGCCAGCAGGAAAAGACGTTGTCGCGAAAGGCGCTGCGAAAGTGGTCTTCAAGGCGTCAGGCGGTTGCGGTCACGCGGGAAGGCGCGGGCGTACCGGACGTTGGCAATGCCCAGCAGCTTGGCAGTCAGTCGCTCGGCCCCAATCGCAAAGCCGCCGTGCGGGGGCATGCCGTACTTGAAGACTTCCGAGTAACCGCTCATGGCCTCACGGTTCATTTTGTAGGTGTCAATCGACTCCATCAGCATGGCGTGGTCGTGGATGCGTTGGCCGCCGGAGGTGATCTCGATGCCCCGGAACAGCAGATCAAAGCCGCGTGTCAAATCGGGGTTGAGGCTGCCATCTTCTTGGTGGTCGGCGTGGGTGTAAAACGGACGGGCGGCGCGGGGGTACTTGGTGACAAACACGAAGTCGCTGCCCTCAGTCTCGGCGTAGTGCTGGCAGAGCAGTCGCTCGGCTTCGGGGTCGAGGTCTTTACCGCCCACCTGATGCCCGAATTTCTCGGTGACCAGCGCTCTAGCGTCCATCAGCGTGATGCGGGGAATGCGCTCCGGCACCTTCGGGATACTCGCGCCCAGCAGCTCGAACTCGGCGGCGCAGCTTTCCTTCAGGCGCTCCATCGCAAAGTTCAGGAAGCCGGTTTCCAACTCCATCACGTCGTCTTCGTCGTCGATGAAGCCCATTTCTACATCCAGCGACAGGTATTCATTCAGGTGGCGGCTGGTGGCGTGCTCTTCGGCGCGGTAGACCGGGGCCACCTCGTAAACGCGCTCGAAGACGCCCACCATGATCTGCTTGTAGAGCTGTGGACTCTGGGCCAGGTAAGCCTGCTCGCCAAAGTAATCGAGCTTGAAGAGGTTCGCGCCGCCCTCCGCGCCCGCCGAGACGATTTTGGGGGTGCTGATTTCGGTAAAGCCCTGTGAGCGCAGGTAGGTGTGAAAGGCGTAGACGATCTCGCCCTGCACCTTCAGCGCTGCCCGTTCACGTAGGCCGCGCAGCGACACGTAGCGGTAATCCAGCATAGTTTCGGGGTTGACGTTCCACTCCATCTTGGGGATTTCCAGCGGCGAGGCCTGAGTAGCTGCCGACAGCACCTTCATGCTCTCGACCTGCACCTCAAAGCCGCCCGGCGCTTTCTTGTGGGCCTTGACGGTGCCCAAAATTTCCACGCTGCTTTCCGGCAGGGGCAAGCTGAGGTGGCTGCCGACGCACTGGGCCAGGCCGGTTTTGTCGCGCAGCACCACGAACTGCACCCCGCCGAGGTCGCGCCGGGCGTGGACGAAGCCTTGCAGCTTGACCGCTTGGCCCTCAAACTGGCCGAGGTCGCGGGTCAGGGTGCGGGCGAGTTTGGTTTGGGTCTGGGTTGGCTCGGTTGGGGTGGTCATTTCTCTCCTGGTGGCTCAAAAGGTGACTCAAAAAAAGCCCGACTCCTCATTGAAGTCGGGGGCGCGGTCAAACTCGGGGGCGTCCCCTACTGGGGATCGTCATTCAGGTTGTCGGCAAAACGGGTCTTCGGAAAGCTGGGGCCGCACATGGGCGTTAGTGTAGCGGCGCGGCGCGGCCACAAGCAAGGGCTGAGCTAGGGGAGTGGAGCGCTTTATGCTGAGCGCATGACTTACGCCCATGAGCGCCAGATTGCCGAACGCCTTGCCCGCCAAGCTGGAGAAATGCTCCTGAGACACCGCGCCGCCGGATTCAAAGTGGCTTACAAAACCTCCAAAGACGACCCGGTGACGGTGGCCGATACCGAGGCGTCCGAGTTGATCGTGGCCGGACTCAGGGCCGAGTTTCCCGAAGACGGCATTCTCTCCGAGGAACTCACCGACACCGCCGAGCGCCTCAGCAAGCGCCGCGTATGGATCATCGACCCGATTGACGGCACCAAAGAATATGTGGACGGCAGTCCCGATTTTGCGGTCAGCATTGGCCTCGCGGTGGACGGTGAAGCGGTGCTGGGCGTGGTGAACGCGCCCGCCCATGACGCCCTTTACAGTGGCGTGGTGGGGGAGGGCGGCTTCAAGAACGGCGAGGCTGCTGGTTTCAGCGCCCGCCCACCCGAACAGGCGCTCATTTCCGTTTCCGACACCGAGTACAAAATAGAGCTGCACCGCTACCCGCTGACCAACCTGCGCCCGTCCGGCAGCATCGCCCTCAAGCTGGCCCTGATCGCGGCAGGCGAGGCCGACGCCACCTTCACCATGTCGCCGCGCAGTGAGTGGGACATCGCAGCGGGGATGGCGCTCATCGCGGCGGCGGGCGGTCAGGTGACGCGGCGCGGGGGCGCTCAGATTCATCTCAACTCGCCCCAGCCCAGCATCCGGCAGGGCCTGATCGGGGGCCGGAGCGACGTGGTGGCGTGGCTGGAAACCGAACTCCACCGCCTCGCCGTGCCGGAGCAGCAATTAGGGTTGGTTGAGAGTGACGAAGCTTGGGCGCTGCTCAGCCGAGCCGAGCAGGAACGCTTGCGCGGCCAAAGCCACCTGCACATTCGCCACGCGGCGGGGCGAGTGGTGGCCCTGGTGCTGCTGGACAATGACCAGCGGGTGCTGCGCTCGGAAGGCGACGCCCTGCATCTGGGGGTGCTGACCCGTGACCTGACGCGGGCGTACGGTGCGCTGAGCTGAGAGCGGACTAGCGTGAAAAGGAACGCAGCCAGCGGTACGCGCTCCGCACGCCGAGGAAGCTCAGCCACGAAAGGCCGCCGAGAAGCATGGCCAGGGTCAAAAAACCGACGACCTCGTTGCCTAGTGAGCGAAGGCCAGCAGGCAGAAGAAGCAGGGCGAAACTCAGCGCGAGGTACACACCCAACAGCGCAGTAAAAAAGAAGACTGGACTGCGCCAGGCCATGCGGTACACGCGCACCCGCCGAATCTGCTTTCTGGTGTGTGGGCTGAGCTTGCGGACGCGGTAAAGCGTGCGAACCCAGACGCCCAGCCCCAGAACAGGCACGAGAATCAGGGCCTGCGGCACGATGATAAAGCGCCACGCTGGCGATTGCCGCGAAAATGGAAACGGCAAATACTCGTGAACCAGCGCTCTAAACTGCTCCTGCGCGGCGGCATTGGCGGGGTCGAGCCGAATGGCCGCCAGCGCCGCCGCGCAGGCTTCCTCAGCGCGGCCCTGACGGAGACTGACCCGCGCAAGCAAGTTGAGTGCCGGAGCAAAGTTCGGATCATCGGAGAGTAGAGCGCGTAACAGTTCCTCGGCTTCCTTCAGCCGCCGGAGTTCCAGCAGCGCCTGAGCCAGAAAAATCTGGGCCATCCGGTGCTGCGGCTCAAGGTGCAGGGCGGCGGCGGCTCGCTCATGCGCTTGCTTGGGCTGGTTCATCATCAGGTGGAGCTGCGCCAGTGAAGCGAGGGCGTCGGCGTTGTCTGGGTCGAGTCGCAGCGCCTCACGGACTGCCGCCAGCGCCGGTTCAGCGGCCTTCCACGCGCCCGACCAGCGCCGGAAGCGGCCAAAGGTCAACCCCTGCACCTGAGCGTTCCAAAGCGAAAGGCCCAGTCTCAGGTGTAAGTGGCTCTCCGTGGGGTCAAGGCTGACGGCCCGCTGCGCGGCGTCCAGCGCCTGCGGAAAATCGTCGAGTTCAGTGTAAATCTGGCTGAGCAGCCGCCACAGCGTGGGGTTGTCAGGATCGTGGGCCAGCGCCCGCGTCGTCTCGGCGGCGGCTTCACGGGGGCGGCCCAAGTCCAGCAAAACCAAGATGCGTGACCAAGCTTGCTCGGCGTCGGTGGAGAGTTCTGGTGCGTCAAATAGGGTCATTGGGTCGTCTCATGGCTCAGGCTTCAGCGTCCGCCGGACTTGCCGCGCAGATAGCTCAGCAAGTCGTCGTATTCGCCGTCATCGTTGGCAAATTGGGCGGCGTTCTTGGCCGTTTCAAACCACGTCTTGGTGCTGGGCCGCACCTCACGCAGCGCCCGAATGAAGTCGGCCTGGCGAATGGGCCGCACGTTGCCGCTTTTGATGGCGTCCTCCATCGCCAGTTCGGTGGCAGAGGCAACCAGATGCGTCAAATCCGCGCCGGAAAAATCGGCTGTTTTGGCGGCGAGGGCGGGCAGATCGAGCGCTTCGGTGGGCCTTGAGCACGTCTCCAATTCCAGTAGGTGCCGCCGCGCTTCCAAGTCCGGCGGCAACACCAGCAGGGTGCGGTCAAAGCGGCCCGGACGCCTCAGCGCGGGGTCGACGTCCCAGGGGCTGTTGGTGGCGGCCAAGACAAACACGCCCTCGTTGCTGGCCTTGGCACCGTCGAGCTCCGAGAGGAGTTGGCCCACCACGTTGGCCGCGCTGTGGCGCATTTGGCTTCGGCGGCGGCCCAGCGCGTCCACTTCATCCAAAAACAGCACGCAGGGCGCTCGGCGGCGGGCCAGTGCGAACACCTCACTGAGGTTGCGCTCGCTCTGTCCCATGTACATGTCCAGCACATCCGACAGACCGACGTTGATGAATTTGGCGCTGAGTTCACCGGCCACCGCGCGGGCGATAAAGGTCTTGCCGCAGCCGGGCGGGCCGTAGAGCAGCAGCCCGCCGCGCAGGGCCGAGCCGTACATTTTGAGGAGTTCCGGGTTTTTGAGCGGAGCCAGCAGCGAGAGTTCCAAGCGCCGCTTGACATCTTCCATTCCCGCCACGTCCGCTAAAGTCACGCGGGGTGTTTGCAAGTCCCAGCGCTGATCGCTGGTCTCTTCGTCTGGCTCCCGCTCCACCAATTCGGCGTGATCCGTGACGGCCAGCACGGGCTTGGGTAAAGGGGCCGCGCCCTGAATCACGCCCGTCAGCGCGTCGTGGAGGCGGTGATAGCGGGCGGCAGTGTCGGTCTGGCCCATTTCGTCGGCGGCCCACGCCGCGAGCTTGAGCGCTCTGACATTGTCCGGCTCGCTGTTCAGCGCCGCTTTGGCCTGCTCCAGCGCGGCGGCCGCCTGACCGGCTTGCAGCAGCAGATCGCTCAGATGCAGCTTCAGCTCAGTGTTGTTAGGGTCTTGCTCGGCGGCCAATTGAAGGGCGCTCAGCACACTCTGGTGAACCATAGATACCTCGTTGCGGCGTCGGTTTCGCCCTGCTTGGTTTGAAGGCTCAGTTTAGCTTGCCGGGCCGACAAAGTGCCGACCCAAATCAGCGCCCGCGCCACTTCCCCCTGACTTCCGCTAAAGTGGAAGGATGATTGCCATTGTGACCGACTCGACGAGTGACCTCTCGCCGGAGTTAATCAAGCGCCACCACATCACCAGCGTGCCGCTCTACGTGCTGTTCGGCGGTGAAATGCACCGCGACGGCATTGACATCCAGCTCGGCCAACTCTTTAAAGGAGTCAAGGAAGGCCAAAAAATTCCTTCCACCAGCCAGCCCAGCCCCGCCGAGTTTGCTGCCGTATACACCGAAGCGCTGGGGGCGGCGGACGAGGTGCTGAGCCTGCACATCAGCGGTCTGCTCTCCGGCACGGCTGGCAGCGCCCGGCTGGCCGCTCAGGATTTTGGCGGCAAAGTCACGGTGCTCGATACCAACACCACCAGCATGGCGCTGGGCATGATGGCGATCCGCGCCGCTGAGATGGCCGGAGCGGGCAAGAGCATGGCCGAGATCGTGGCCGAACTCGAAAAGGTCAAGGCCAAGGGCTACGTGGTCTTTACCGTCGAAACGCTGGACTTTTTGCGCCGCAACGGGCGAATCGGCGGCGCACAGGCGCTGCTCGGCGGGCTGCTCAACATCAAGCCGATTTTGGCGGTCAAGGGTGGACGGGTCGAGTCTTCGGGGCGCGAACGCGGTCAGAAAAAAGCCACCGCCAACTTGGTAGGTCAGGCCCGTGACTACATCGCCAAATTTGGTCCTTCGCGCTTTGCCTTCATGATGACGCCGGGCGGCGACGCCAACGTAGCGGAGCTGCGCTCGGGACTGGCCGGAGCGGACTACGAAGATGTCGGCACCTTCGATTTCGGCGCGGTGGTCGGCACCCACCTCGGGCCGGGCAGCTACGGCATCGTGATGGAACCCCTCAACCCTTAAGCCGGGTAGAAAGCACCTATGGCGCTCAAATTGGGCCGTTTTCTGCTGTTGGCGGGCGCACTCGGGGGCGGTTACGCGGCGGTGCGCTGGAATGGAGCCCAGTCTGCTGCGCCTGCGCCCCTCGCGGTGAAGTTCATTCCAGCGCCGCTTCCCACCGCGCTGGAGCCTCCGCCCGTTTCTGAGGTCTCACCTCCCCAAACGCCCGCTGACGGCTGCGTTTCGCCGCTGCCCAGCTTGCCCGCGCCCAAGCCGCCCGCTGGACTGAACGGGCAACTGGGGCTGTATGCGGCGGTGATCGACCCCCAGACTTTGCAGCCGCTCAGGGCCGTCTCTTATTCGCCCAACGCCGAATTTCCGCTGGCGAGTACCTACAAGCAGGCGGTGTTGTGGGCGCTGCTGCGGCAAGTCGATGCCGGAACGTTTGACCTGAATCAGAAGTTCAGCGTCAATAGGCAAACCCAGAGTCTCGGCGCGTATCCCTACGACGGCAGCACCGCCAGGGCGCTGGCCGAGCGGATGATTCAGTTTTCCGACAACACCGCCACCGATCTGCTTCACCGCAAAGTGGGTCTGCAAAACGTGCAGAACGTGGCCGACGACTTGAGGTTGTGCCGCACCCGCCTCATTTTGCCCACCAAGGACTGGTGGACGGCGCAGGCGGGGTTGTCGCCCACCTTTGCCGGAACCAAGTCGTGGGCCAAGGCAACCGGCGAAAAGCGGGCGCAACTGGCGGAGCGGATAGACCAAGACGCCCAAAAACAGCGCCCCGATTATTTGCAGCGCAAATTAGACGAGTATTTTGACCAGCGCTACGACGCTGCCGATGATCTGAGCGTGCACAACTTTAGCACCCCTTACGAACTCTCAACGCTGGTGGCCAATGAGTTCTTGCGCTCTGGCCTCAGTCCGAAGTCTCAGGAGATTCAGCGCAAGTTGATGGCGCTGGGCTGCTGCAAGTCGGGCTTGCTGCCGATTCCGGTAGACACTTGGGGCGGAAAAGGTGGCAACGGCTGGAAAATCCTGACCTTCAGCGGTTATTTCAAAACCAAGGGCGGTGAGCATGTGGTCTACGCTTTCATGCTGCACGGCTCGGAGCAGACCTACACCATGCCGCTGACCCGCAGCGCCTTCAAGTGGATTCGCTCGGCGCTGGGCGAAATTCTGGTGGCAGGCGACGGGGGCAAGACGCTGGACGCGCCTGCCCCCCCGCCAAATCCGTAGGTTACTTCTTACCCCTAAACTACTTCTTAAAGGCCACGCCTTCGCGCCCAAACAAGCGAGTCGCCAGCAAGGTCAGCGCTCCCGCCGCCAGTACGTTACCGCCCAAGCTGAGCAGCAGGTGGGGGCCGCTGAGAGCGCCCTTGACCGTGTCTAGGATGACCAACATGCTGCCGATCAGCGGCGCGGCGTAAAGGCCCGCTCCGGTTTTGAGAAAGTCGGCGTACTGAAGCATCACGGCGGGCAAGATAATCAAGATGGTCAGCGGCGCGATGTAGGTCTGGGCTTCTTTAACCGAGCGGGCAAACAGCGACAGCGTCAGCAGCGCGGCGCTGAGCAGCAGGGCCACCGAGGCGGCGGCCAGCAGCACCGCGCCGAACCCGGCGGGGCCGAGCGCCAGCGAGCCGCCGAAAGCCTGCTGAATGGCGCTTTGCGAAGCGCTTTGCCCGGCGGGCGTGAGCAGCAGCGCCAGCGGAGCGCTGAGCGATAAACCGATCACGCTGAAGGCGGCGGCCAGCAGCCCGGTCAGGGTGGTGGCCACCAGCTTGCCCATCAGCACCGTGCTGCGCGGCGCGGGCGTGGCCAGCAGCGCTTCCAGGGTGCCGCGCTCGCGCTCTCCGGCGGTGGAGTCGGTGGCGGCGGCGGTGGCTCCGGCCAAGATGAACTGCAACATAAAAAACGGAATGATAAAGGCCAGTTGCCCGCTGCTGGCTTCCACCGCGTTGCTGGCGTTCACGGTGCTGAGCGCAATCGGCGTCAGCAGCGCCGGACTGAGCTTGAGTTCAGCCAGCTTTTTGCTCACCAGGTCTTTGTTGTAGGTCTGAACCACCGACCGGACTTTGCTGGCCGCGCCGCTCTCGGCTTTGAGGTTGCCGACTTTGTAAAAGAGTTGCAGGGTGCCGCTCTTGCCCGCCTCGCTGGGCAGAGGGGTGGTGGCCCTCAGCGCCGCGTCCACATCTCCCTTTTGCACGGCGGCGGTGGGGTCGGTCACGCTGACGAGCCGCACGCCTTTTTCAGTTTTGCTGTCGAGGGTCAGTTGGTTTCTCAGGGCGTCCGGCAACTTGCCCACCACCCCCACCGTTTGCCGCGTCTGGGCTTGGCCGCCCAGCAAGGTGCTGAGCAGCAGCGGCAGGCCCACCGTGAACAGCGGAATCAGCAGCAGCGGAATCAGGATGCTGCTGGTCAGGGTGCGCCTGTCTCTCAGGGTGGTGAGCAGTTCCTGCTTGGCGACTGTCCAGACGCTAGCCACGGAGCACCGCCTTACCGCGCTGGTTTTGTTTTTGTTCAGACAAGAGCTTGAAAAAAGCCCGTTCCAGATTGCTCTCGCCCGAATCCGCGACCAGCTCCGGTACTGTGCCGACTTTCAGCACTTCGCCGCCCGCGATGACGGCCACGCGGTCACACAGTTCCTCGACCTCGCTCATGACGTGGGTCGAGTAGACGATCAAGCGCTCACGGGTTTTGAGGGCCAGTACCAAGTCGAGCAGGATGCGGCGGGCCAGCACGTCCAGGCCGCTGGCAGCTTCGTCTAGCAGCAGCACAGGTGGGTCATGAATCAGGGCGCGGGCCACCACGATTTTTTGTTTCATGCCCGTCGAAAAGCCGCCGGCCCGGATGTCGAGAAGGTCGTGCAAGTCCAGTTGTTGGCTGAGCGTTTCGATGCGCCCGTCGGTTGCGGCGCGGGTCATGCCGTACAGCGAGGCAAAGTAACGCAGCGTCTCGCGCCCGGTCAGGCGGTCATGCAGGCCCATGCCGCCGTTGACCAGCCCGATGCTGGCCCGCACTTGCTGAGCCTGGCGCACGATGTCGTACCCGTTCACGCTGGCGGTGCCGGACGTGGGCGAGAGCAGCGTGGCCAGCGTTCTGAGCAAAGTGGTTTTGCCTGCGCCGTTGGCTCCGAGTAGGCCGAAGACCTCGCCGCTGCCGGCTTCCAGCGTGATGTTTTTAAGGGCCTGAAAGTCGCCGTACGCTTTACCGAGATTTTGAATCTTGAGCATCAGTTGTTTCCCTCGTCGCTGAAAATGTCTTCGATTTTGATGCTGAACAGCCGCGCCAATTTGAAGGCGAGCGGCAAACTCGGATCGTATTTGCCGGTTTCTAGGGCGTTGACCGTTTGCCTGGACACGTCCAGCTTGTCGGCCAAGTCGGCCTGGGTCAGGTTGTGTTCGGCCCTAAGGACTTTGATGCGGTTTTTCATGTGGGGCCAGACCAGTGCAGGCGAGTCATTCATACGCCCCCTTGCTGGAGCTGAGCGTGTTGAAGGTAGCGGAGAAGGCCAGTGACCAGGCCGCAGACAGCCAAAACAAGCTGAGCCAGTTGATATCGAGGCGGCCCAGCAAGCTGAGGGCCAGCAGCAGCAGGCCGCCGGAGGAGACAACCAATCCCGCAATGGCGTGCGCCTTGAGCAGGTTCAGGCGGCTGTACTCGTCGCTTACCCGGTACTGATACGCGGCCAGAAAGAGTTGCAGTGGCAAGAGCAAAAGTGCGTAGCTGCCGCCGACCTGAGCCAGACTCAGCGGTGTGGCTAAGTAGACGGCGATGAAAGGGAACGACAGCACAGTGGGCAAAATGACTTCCAACCACTGATAACGCTGAATTCTGGTGGCGCGGGTTTCATGAGTTTTCAGCATGTCTGTCCCCTTTGAGGCGGCGCTCCGAAGTTCCACGGTTCAAGATCCAATTGGTGAGTGCCATAGCCAGTAGCCCCAGCATGAGCACACCGTAAGCAGCCATGAACGACAGACTGGGCGGCACTGAAACTGACCGCTCTGCATTGAAGATCGTCCAGCCGATAAGAGCTGACAGCCCTGTCGATGTGACCATCCCAGCCACCATCCAGCTCTTCATGAATTTGAGTTTGCCGAGTTCGTCTAGCGCCCGGTATTGCCTGATCCAGATCCAGAACCCAGACATGGTAGCGGCGGCGGCGACACTCCAGTACACCCAGGCGTCTAGAGGTCGCTGCCAGTAGCCGACGAAGAAGAGCGCCACGAAGACAATCATATAAATAAGTTCCAGTGTGCGGCTGGCTGTCCAAGCCCGCTCACGGCGTGTGGCCCTCATTTCCCCCCCTTCGCCAGCACCGCGCCGCGCACCACTGCCGCCGTATACATCACCATGCCGAACACGTACACCGCCCACAGCGGAACAACCACGTTGGCGTAGCTGGCCACCGCGAACGCCACCATCGTGGCGACCATGCTCAGGAGGAAGGCGAAGGCGCAGGCCCGCTCCTGCTGACGCTGGGCGAACTCGTCCATCTGGCGGTAGGTGCGCCAGAGCATGTAACCCATGCCCACCGGCAGGGCGGCGAGCAGGCCCAGCGACATCCCTTTAAAAAAGCTGTGAGCATGGCCCTCGGTGCGGGACTGGAGCAGCGCCACGACGATGGCAATTACCGTGAGAGCTACGGCGGCACCCACCATCCCCCACATGCTTTGCCAGACGCGGCGCTCACGCCTGGTGGTTTTGGGCTTGTCTTGTCTCGTCATCATGTCATTCTCCCTTGTCTTTAGGTAAAGTAGACTTGACTTAAGGTAGGCCAGAAGAGACTAAAAGTCAAGCACAGTTGACATAGCACAACAAAAAAAGCCCCAGCACGGAGCCGGGGCGCAGGCGAAAGGGCTGCTTCAGTCGTCCAAAGCCTCGAACCCCGCCAGCCCGTCAAACAAGCCCCGCATCGGGAAGGCGGGAAGGCCGGTGCGGGTGCCGCCAATCGAAAAGCCCTCGGTGCTGAGCATCCGCTTTTCCATCTCGTCACGTTCTTCTTGCGACATCTGCCCCATGCGGCTGTTGGGGCCAGTCTGCGAGCCGTGCGCGATGAGCGCCGCCTTCTTGCGCTCAGCCTGAGCCGATACGTCCATTTTCACGGCGATGGTGTTGTCAGCCACGCCGTAAATATTGGGATCTAAATCCTGACCCATTCGCGCCAGCCCCTGCGCGGCTTCTACGCTCAGCGCACTGAAATACAGCCGCATCAGGCCGCCGCCGCCGAGGTTGCCGCTGCTAAAAAAGGCGGCGGCGGCGGCGCGGTGAATAATCAGGTGGTCGATGTGGCCGTAACCGCCGTGCGGGTCGAAGGTAATCAGGATGTCGGGCTTGGTTGACGCAATCAAATCACGGATTTTGAGTTCGGCGGCAAATGGATTGACGTTCATCAGCGCCAGTGGGTCGTCGTAGCGGGTGCGCTCATAGCGGCCCGAGTCGTGGTAATCCAAAAACACCGGATCGGGAATGCCCAGCTCGGCGGTGGCCCGCTTGAGTTCGTCTTCGCGGTGCTGGCCGAGGTCGGTGATGGTCATGTTGGGGTCGCTGACCTTACCGGCTTCGCCGCGTGTGGCGCAGGCCAGCACCACCTTGACACCCCTTTGGGCGTAGTGGGCCAGGGTGCCGCCTACACTGAAGGCTTCGTCATCGGGGTGGGCAAATACGGCCAAAATGGTGGGCTGCTGCGTCGTCATGAAGCCGATTCTAGCTGGCCTGAGGGCGCTCGTTTGCGGTCAAAGCCGCTGCCTGCCCCTCTGTGCCCTGACATTCGCCGCGTATAATCCGCATTCATGTCCGCTCCCTTGCCCAAATTGCCCTTCGCTACTTCGCTCAGTCAGCGCTTTAATCTCGAAGAACCTGAAATGAAAATTGCCGTGCTGTGCCATTCGGGCGCGGGCGGCTCCGGCGTGGTCGCCACCGAGCTGGGCTTAGAAGTGGCGCGGGCGGGCAACGAAGTGCACTTTGTCGGCAACGCCGTGCCGTTCCGGTTGCAGGGCAGCAGCGGCGCGAACGGGCCGTACTTTCATCAGGCCAGCGCGTTTGCCTACGCCCTGTTTGACCAGCCCTTTCCCGAACTCGCCGCCGCCAACGCACTGACCGAAGTGATTCAGGAACACGGCGTACAGCTCACCCACGCCCACTACGCCATCCCGCACGCCAGCTCGGCGCTGCACGCCCGCAGCATTACTGGCAAAACCAAAGTGATCACCACCCTGCACGGCACCGACGTGACTTTAGTGGGCGCAGAACCGGCTTTTCGCCACACCACCCGCCACGCCATCCAGCAGTCCGACGCGGTCACGGCGGTCTCGCAGTTTCTGGCCGACCTGACGCTGGAAACGCTGAATGTAGACGTGCCGATTGAAGTGATCTACAACTTCGTAGACACCCAGCGCTTCGTTCGGGTCACCGACCCCGCCATTCGCGCCCGCTTTGCTCACCCCGACGAAGCCCTGCTGCTGCATGTCTCCAACTTCCGTCCAGTCAAGCGGGTCGAAGACGTAGTGGAAGTGTTTGCGCGGGTCGCTTCCGAAATTCCGGCGCGGCTGCTGATGGTCGGAGACGGCCCTGAGCGCAGCCGCGCCTTCGAACTCGCCCAACAGCTCGGGGTGATTGGCCGCGTTCACTTCCTCGGCTCATTTCCCGACGTGCAAACCATAATGGGCATTGCCGACCTCTTTTTGCTGCCTTCCAACAAAGAGAGTTTCGGTTTGGCAGCGCTGGAGGCCATGAGCTGCGAAGTGCCGGTGGTGGCCGCTCGCGCCGGGGGCATTCCCGAAGTGGTGGAAGACGGCGTGACGGGCCGCTTGGCCGAGGTGGGCGACGTGGACGGCATGGCGCACGCCGCGCTGGACATCCTCAAAAACCGCGATACTTACTTGCGGATGGGGCAGGCGGGCCGCCGCGCCGCTGTGGAAAAGTTCCATCCGAGTTTGATCGTGCCGCAGTATCTGGCGGCGTACCGGCGGGTGTTGGGCAAGGCTTAAAGCGCTGTCAGTAAGGGGCGAGATTATCTTGCTCTGAAGATGAATAAGCCGAGGAACACGGCATCCAGAACCGCCAGCCCCTGCGCGGCAGTGTTGATCCGGAACAGGGAACAGAGCGCTGAGCAAGTCTTGGTGCTTTTTCCAGACCTTACGGCTCCCAGCTGCTTCCCGTGAATCCTTTATGGGAATTCAGTATACTTTTACACATGAAGACCGTCGGGCCATTCGTGGCCGCTCGCCCGCTCGATAGCCGCGCCAGTGGCAGCCCAGCGCGGCCTGTGGTGACGCTCCACGCGCTTGACCGCCTCACGGGGATGCCCGCACTGGTCTACTTGCTGCCGCAGTTTTTGGAGCCGCTCCAGTTGCCCAACAGCCCTTCGCTGCTGCCTTACTTGGAAGCCGGACAGCAGGGCCAGCAAGCTTACCTCGCCTGCGAGTTGCCGCCGCACGCCGGGCTGGCCAGCGACCCGCTGCAAACCGCGCTCGGCGGCCTCAGGGCGCTCAATGCCCTGCACGAAGCGGGCCTGATCCACGGCGGCGTGGAGCCGTATCAGCTTTGGGAGTGGGACGGCGTGGTGCGGCTGGCCGGCGCGGGCTTGCCCTGGGGCGAGGCGGCAGGCGCACTGGCTGCGCCGGAAGGCGGCAGCAGTCCCGCCGCCGACCTCTATGCGCTGGGCGTGACCTTGCTGCGTATGGGCCCGCTGCCGGTGGGCCTGAGCGACTTGCTCAGCCCGTATCCGGCTCAGCGCCCCAGCGCCCGCGACGCGCTGGCCCGTATGAACGCTGGGCCGCCGCTGCCCAGCGAACCGGGCCCGCTGATGGTACAAGCGCCCCTGCACCCGCGCACAGAGCCGGTCATATCTGAGCCGGTTATTCTGCCGCTGATCGCTGATCCGGATGAGCCAGTGGGCGCTCGAAACGCCGCCGTCCACAACCACAGCGTCCCCATTTTGGGTTGGGATGAAGTGGACATCCCTGAATCATCCCTGAGCACGCTGGGCGCGGCTGAACCGGCACCGCCAGCACAGGAGCAGCTGCTTTCTCAAACGACGCGGGAAGCTGGTGAATCTGAACTGCTCGATTTTCTGGCGGCCTTTCCCACTGGCGAAGAAGCGGCGCATTTACTGGTGGCCGGGGCAAGTCCGGTTCAAGGTGCTGACCTTCCAGCTGCCGATTCGGTGGTGGCGGCCTCGCTGCCGCTGGCCGATGAAGCGCTTGCCAGAGCGCTAGATGAAGCCGTGCCAGATAAAGCACCGATTGAAAGCGTCGTCGGCACTGGAACGGATGCAGAGCCAGCTTCGCCAGAACAATCCCCTGAACCGCCGCACGGCTTAGGCGATTCGGCGGCGGTGCTCGAAAGTGCTGAAACGATGTTCTTGGCGTGGCCGAGCCAGCCGGAAGATGCGTCGCGCCCCACTGAGCCGCTCGGCCACGAGTCCGCGCCCGACGAGCCCATGCCCACCACGCTGCAGACACCTGAGCCAGCTTCGGAACCCTACGACTCGGCAGCGGGCCAAACCATCATCCTGGCCGCTGAGCCGCCGCCTTTGAACGTGCCGAGTTCAAGCGCCGAGCCGTCACCTGCCGCCGAGCTTGCAGCTTCCACCTCGATTCAGCTCGCCGCCGAGCAACCTACTGACCCTCAACCCGACCTCGGTCAACCCGACTCTATTGAGCCTAGTCGCGTGCCCATTTCTGAATCCACTCAGTCAGATGAAAACCGCTCCAGCGACTTGCCCGCGCCCACCGCTGTTTCGCCCCGGCAACTCAGGCCCGTCAAGATTGGCTGGAGTCAGGACGGTTCGTGGCAAGTCAAGAAAGGCGCTCGGGAGGGTGGAAATCAGCTCGCGGGCGCAGGCGGCGTGGTCGGCAGTACCGTTGCGCCTGCGTCCGATGCCAGTGACAGCTTGCCGCCGTTCGTGCGCCAAACCTCGGCTGCGCCTGCGGCGTCCGGCAGATTCAACCCGCTGTGGCTGCTGCTGTTGGTGATGGCTCTTGTGCTGGTGGTGGTGCTGGCCCGCACCGCTTTCCGGTCGAGCAGCGCTGCCCTGAGCGCTTCGGCGTGCTGCACCGTTTCGGCCCGCGTGGTGGGCAGTAGCGGCCAGAGCCTCAGCGCTCCGGTGCGCGTCAGCGTCAGCAGCGCCCCGGTGGGAAGCCGCCTGAGCGCCGGAACCCTCGTCGGTCAGGCCCCCGGCCCACTGGCGCTGGACGTTCCGGGGGCTTACGCGCTTAAGGTTGAAGGTGACGGGTACGCCGCCCAAACCGTGAATGTCACGGTGCCGGCCACGCAGCCGCTGACCATTACTTTGCAGTAAAACTGGCACAAGCAAACAAACGGGGCCGCACCCATCCGAAGGTGCGGCCCCGTTCTGTGTCAGCAATCTAGCTGCTTACGGCAGGTCGAATCCGCCCATCCAGTCATGCACTTCAGCCTTGACATTTTCGCCTCTCAGCGCCCGGTCAATCAAGTTGGCGATCTTGGGCATGTCGCTTTCGAGCATGCCGCGTGTGGTCACAGCCGGCGTGCCGATGCGGATGCCGCCGCCGTGCAAAATCTTTTCGGTGTCAAACGGCAAAGTGGATTTGGAAATGGTGATGTGAACGGCGTCCAGCGCTTTGGTGGCTTTGGTGCCGTTGAGGCTCTGCGGGCGCAAATCTAAGACAAACAAGTGGTTGTCGGTGCCGCCCGACACCACCCGGTAGCCAAGAGCTTGAAACTCGGAAGCCAGCGCCTGAGCATTTTTAATGACCTGAGCGCTGTAGGTTTTGAATTCCGGCGTCAGCGCTTCGCCAAACGCGATGGCCTTGCCCGCGATCACGTGTTCCAGCGGCCCGCCCTGATGGCCCGGAAAGATAGCGCGGTCGAGCTTGGCGGCAATCTCCAGATCGCTGCTGAGCAGCAGGCCCGAGCGCGGCCCGCGCAGGGTCTTGTGGGTGGTGGTGGCGACCACGTGGGCGTGGGGCAGGGGGCTGGGATGCACGCCCGCCGCCACCAGTCCGGCGATGTGGGCAATATCGGCAAACAAAATCGCGCCCACTTCGTCGGCAATGGCTCTGAACGCCGCGAAGTCGATGATCCGGCTGTAGGCGCTGGCACCCGCGATGATCATTTTGGGTTTGTGTTCGTGGGCGAGGCGGCGCACCTGCTCCATGTCGATTCGCTCGCTGTCCTTGTCCACCTGATAGCCGACGATCTGGTAGCGCATGCCCGAAAAGTTGACGGGGGAACCGTGCGTCAGGTGTCCGCCGTGCGCCAGATCCATGCCCAGCACCGTGTCGCCCTGACTCAGCAGTGCGCCGTAGACCGCGATATTGGCGCTGCTGCCCGAATGCGGCTGCACATTGGCCCACTCGGCCCCAAACAGCGCTTTGGCCCGTTCGATGGCCAGCGTTTCTACTTTGTCCACCACTTCGCAGCCGCCGTACCAGCGCTTGCCCGGATAGCCCTCGGCGTATTTGTTGGTGAGAATGCTGCCCACCGCTTCGCGCACGGCGGCGCTGGTAAAGTTCTCGGAGGCGATCAGTTCCAGGCCGTAGCGCTGGCGCTGGGCTTCTTCCTGAATCAGATCAAAAACGGCGGTGTCGCGCTGTCCGGCGGCGGGTCGGGCGAGGGTATCAGTCATGCTCTGAAGCGTAACACAGCCCGCCCAGCGGCGGTAAGGGACATCGGCGCTTGGCATCGGCGTGCCGGTTGAAATGGGGGCAGCCTCCTTTACACTGAGGCCGTGTTGAAGTCGGTCAAACGATCAGTCGGCGGCAGGCGCGTAGCGTGGAGCCGCCTGTTTCGCCTCGCGCTGGACGTGCTGTTCACTTTCGCGTTGCCGTACGCCCTGCTCAATCCCGCTCCCTTCGGCTTGCCGGACTTGTCGCGTTCGCTGGGCAATTACGGCGTCTACGTGCTGGCCGGCGTGCTGCCGACTTTGTACATCGTCCTGGACACCATGCACCGCCGAGTGCTCAACCCCTTCGGCTTGTTTTTGCTGGCTGGAGCGCTCAGCGGCGCGGCAGTCAGTTTTCTCAAGTTAGACGGAGTGGCGTTTGCCCTCAAAGACGCCATGCATTCGGCGCTGCTGATGCTGGCCTGCGGGGTATCGCTGCTGCTCAGGCGGCCCCTCTTCGAGTTTTTGTTTTACGGCCTCGTCTCGCCGGAAACGCCCAAGCGCAAACAGCAACTGGGCGCAGCGCTCTCGCAGCCGCAAGTGCGCCGCGCACTGGGCTGGGCGACGGCGCTGGTGGCCCTTAAGGCGGTGATGCTGGGCACCGTCAGCTATCTGGTGGCCCTCTGGTTGGTTACGCTGCCGTTTGGGGTGGCGGGCTTCAACGCTCAGGTGGCCCGCGCCCACGCCCTCACTTTTCCGGCGGCCATTGGGCTAGATATCCTGTTTTACGGCGCGGCGGGCTGGCTGACCTTGCGGGCCACCCGCCGCTTGACCGGGGGCCGCGCTTGGCCCTGGCAGGAGGGCTTCTGGCACGATCTAGAGCGCTCGACCCAACTGGAGCGGCAAGGCGCTGAGCTGTCTGAACGCTGAGCTGTCGGGCATGCTGGATTCCACCGCGCCCTGATCTGCTTTATTTACCATCTGGTCATGACCCGCGCCGCGCTCCTTGCCTTGCTGCTGCTTTCTTCGGCCCAAGCTGCTGCTCTTATTCATCTGCGTCCCTCGCTCAACGCTGCGGGCATCATCACGCATGGGCCGCGCACCCTCAAAGCCGGTCAACCCAAACAAGTGGCGCTGACCTTTGACGCCGACATGACCCTCGGCATGGAGAGCGAACTCAGAAGCGGCAAAGTGAGGAGCTTCGACAATGAAGCGGTGGTGCAGGCACTGGAAGCCGCCAACGTTCCCGCCACCTTTTTTCTGACTGGCATGTGGGCGCAGGTATATCCGGCCTCAGCGCTGGCGCTGGCCAAGCATCCCAGTTTTGAAATTGAAGACCACAGCTATGATCATCCAGGTTTTTCGCAACCGTGCTACGGGCTGGCCAGCATTGCCGACGCCCAAAAGAGCGCCGACATCGGGCGTTCTCAGCGGGCCATCCAAACCGCCACTGGCACCAAGCCTCAGTATTTCCGCTTTCCGGGCGGCTGCGCCAGCGAAAGTGATGTGCAGAAGGTGGAGGCGGCAGGTCTGACCGTGGTGCACTGGGACGTGATCGGCGGCGACGCCAACCAGAAGAGTCCTGCGGTGATCGTCAGCGACGTGCTGAGCCGCGTCAAGAGCGGCAGCATCGTGGTGCTTCACGTCAGCGGCGGCCACGCGCCCGAAACTGGCGTGGCGCTTCCGGCCATCATCAAGGGTCTGAGAGCTGAGGGATATCAGTTGGTGACGCTCAAGACGCTGCTGGGCCAACCTTAGCGGCTATACTCTGCTTCTGCTTGCTGATCTGCCCATCAGGGCGGCGGCAAAAGGGAGAGATGCCATGCAAGAGTTACTTGAAAAATTGGCTGCGCTCCGGGAGTATCTTTGACGTTCCCGGCAAAACGCGCCGCCTCAGCGAACTTGACCGCGACCTGAGCAACCCCGACCTCTGGAACAATCCTGAACGGGCCAGAAACGTCAACCAAGAAGCGGGCGGCCTGCGCAAAATCGTAGACGCCTACACCCGCCTGCAATCCGACGCCACCGGCCTCAGCGAAATGCTGGAGATGGCCGACGCCGAGGAAGTCGAGCTTCTGGCTGACGAGCAAACCCGCCTCCAGCGCGAAGTGGACGAGCTGTACCGTGAGACGCTGTTTATCATGAAGCACTCCGACGCCGCCGCCATCGTGCGGGTCAAGAGCGGCGCGGGCGGCACCGAGTCGCAAGACTGGGCCGGCATGCTCGAACGGATGTTTATGCGCTGGGCCGAGCGGCGCGGCTACAAAGTCGAACTCTTGGATCAGCAAGACGGCGATCAAGCTGGAATTACTTCTGCCGAGTTCATCATCCGGGGCGAAAAGGCCTTCGGGATGATGGCCCCCGAAAACGGCGTTCACCGGCTGGTGCGCGTCTCGCCGTTCGATTCCAACAACCGCCGCCACACCTCGTTTGCCAGCGTGGACGTGGTGCCGGAAGTGCCGGTCGAAGAAATCAACATTCATATTCCCGATTCGGACTTGCGCCGCGACGTATTCCGTTCGCAGGGCGCGGGCGGGCAGGGCGTCAACACCACCGACTCCGCCGTCAGATTGACCCACCTTCCGACGGGCATCGCAGTGGCTTCGCAGGTGACGCGCTCGCAGATCAAAAACCACGAAATTGCCCTGCAAATCCTCAAGCAGCGCCTTTACGACGTTGAAATGCGCAAGCGCGAAGACGAAGAAGCCCAAGCACGCGGCGAGCAAAAGAAGATCGAATGGGGTTCGCAGATTCGCAGCTACGTTCTCGACAAGCAGTACGTCAAAGACCACCGTACCTCCGTGATGCGTCACGACTCCGGCGCGATTCTCGACGGCGACCTGGACGAGTTCATGTGGGCAGGCCTCGAATGGCTGGCTGGCAAGCGGGCGGCTGAGGAGTTAGAGGTAGAAGAGTAAAGTTAAGGCAAGTAAATGACTGACTTTGACGCCTTGCAACGTGCCATCGGGGCGTCCTTAAGCTCACGGCAAGCCGAGGCGCGGGCCTGTGAAGCGTGTTTAACGGCGCTTTATCAGGCGCTGCGCCATGCCAATGGGCCGGGCTTGCCGCTCAACAATGTGATGATGGAACCCGCCTCCGATCTTTTTCGGAGCATTAAACCTGCGCCGCTGGGCAGTTGGCACGCGGCGTGGTTTCGGCTGGGCCTGTGCGAACTGCGGGTGCAGGTGCGGCGCGAAGGCAGCGACTTTGTGGGCGAGTACGGGCCTTCCGGTCACTTCCGAATCCATCTGCTGAGCGAAATGGAGATGCTGGGGCTGGGGCGAGAAGTGCTGAGCCAGCTTATCCGCTTGTATGACGCCGACGCGCAGCTCAGCCGCTTGAAGAATTAGCGGCGTTTGGGTGAATGAACCCAGCTTAACGCGAAAATTCGTCGTAAAAGCCCCGCAAAACTTCCACCCTTTGTTTGGCCGCAGTGTCTATACAGTTGGTAACGCTGACATCGGCCAAACTTCCCCCTTTGTAAAACGTCTTATAGAGCTTGCAGTCGGCCGTTCTCGTTCTGATCCATAAATTCTCGGCAGCTTGCAGATTTTTGAGCATGTCCGTGGCTTTTTTGTCTTTCAGGACGGCCACGAGTTGTTGGTATTCCGCGTTGAGCGCCTTTTCAGATTGTTTGAGATTCTGATCGGCGCACTTCTGCATGTCGCTGGTCGTTTGCGACTTGCACACGTCAGTCTGAGCAAAAGCAGGCAAGCCAAGCAATAAAGTTGCGCTCAAGGCCAATGGAGAAATTAAAGATTGGGGAGTGAGTTTCATAGCTGCTCCTTACCTCGACTTTGGCCATTGGATACTGTCAGGCGGCGTAGCAAAGTGCGTCTGCGAGGCGCTCAATAAAGTCCAGTGGGACTTGAATCATTTCACGTCCTG
>NZ_VKDB01000016.1 GCF_007280555.1 Deinococcus detaillensis
GCAGATCCTGTTCTCTCAGCGTCCCAGCCATGCGCCACAGCTTAACAGCAGCACCCTCGTCCTTGGACGGGAGCGCCGGAAGCCGCTAATCAGATACGTCTGCGGATTATAAAAACACGCTATTCAAAGGGCGTGACGGGTTTCAGCGTCGCGGATTCCACTGTGGGGCGCAGTTCATTCGCTGCCAGGTGCTGTGAGGCGTCGCGCACCACGCCGAGCACGGAAAGGAGAATGATGAATAGACCTGAACCGCAACACCGCCAACCTTCCCGGCGCACCTTTCTTGAGTGGGTCGGGCTGGGCCTCCTGAGTTTGCCCGCCGCCAGTTCATTTCAAAACTCGGCGCTGGCCGCAGGACTCAAACCTACTCACTCAGCCGCCGTACCCAAAATTATGCTGATTCGCCACGCCGAAAAACCCAACGGTGACGGCAGCGGGCCGCTGGGCATCACCGCTGCGGGCCAGCCCGATTCAGAATCGCTGACGGTGCGCGGCTGGCAGCGGGCCGGAGCGCTGACACAACTGTTTAGCCAGCCCTCTCTCTTGGCCGACATCCATTACAGCGCCCTGTCACAGCCGACACGCCTCTTCGCCTCGGCGATTGGCAAGGGCAGCGCCAGCCAGCGGCCCGCCGAAACGCTGACGCCACTGGCAGAGCGCCTGGGCATCGCGCTTGAGCAGCCGTACCCCAAAACCCAGACCGATCTCCTCGGCCAGATGCTCGGCGCGGCGGCGCGGCAGGGCGGCGCTCAGGGGGCCGCCTTGGTGGCCTGGGAACATACCCTGATTCCCGAACTGGCGCGGGCCATCACCGGACAGCCCGATCTGATTCCGGCACATTCGATTCCAGCACAGTGGCCCGATGAGCGCTTTGATCTGATCTGGATGCTGAACTGGCAGGCGGGTAGCCAGCAGTTCAGCTTGACGCAGATCGATCAGCGGCTGTTGGCGGGCGACGCTGGCCTCTAAAGAAGTACCAGTGCTTCTCTATTTTGCGATTTTGGGCTCAACCTCTTGAGATACTGTCAACTATGCCAAGACCCATCACTTTGTTCACCGGCCAGTGGGCCGATTTGCCCCTTACCGAACTCGCGCCGCTGGCTAAGAAAATGGGTTTTGACGGCCTGGAGCTGGCTTGCTGGGGCGATCACTTTGACGTTCAGCGGGCCTTGAAAGAAGACGGTTATGTCCAGAACGTGCTCGATTTGCTTGCCCAGCACGGCCTCAAGGTGTATGCCATCGGCAACCATCTGGTCGGGCAGGCCATCTGCGACCCGATTGACGAGCGCCACAAGGCCATCGTGCCCGCCCACGTCTGGGGCGACGGTGAGACTGAGGGCGTGCGCCAGCGGGCCGCGCAGGAAATGATGGACACCGCCCGCGCCGCTCAAAAGTTGGGCGTCAGCGTGGTGACGGGTTTCACCGGCTCAAGTGTGTGGCACAGCATCTACGCCTTCCCGCCCACCGATCAAGCCTACTGGCAACGCGGCTTCGATGACTTTGCGGGGCGCTTCGGGCCAATTCTGGACGTGTTCGAGGAAGTCGGCGTCAACTTTGCCCTGGAAGTTCACCCCACCGAGATCGCCTTCGATACGGCCACGGCGGAGCGGGCGCTGGAAGCAGTCGGCCAGCACCCGCGCTTCGGCTTCAACTACGATCCCAGCCACCTCGCTTATCAGGGCGTGGATTACGTGGGCTTTTTGCGGCGCTTTCCCGAGCGGATTTACCACGCCCACATCAAAGACGTCTGGTGGAATCACGGCAGCGGCGAAGTGGGCGTGTTCGGTGGCCATACCACCTTTGGCGACTCTCGGCGCTTCTGGGACTTCCGCTCAGTGGGGCGCGGCGACGTGAACTTTGAAGCCATCATCGTGGCGCTGCACGACATCGGCTATGCGGGGCCGCTGAGCATCGAGTGGGAAGATGCCCGGATGGATAGGGTGTTTGGAGCCACCGAGAGCGCCGACTACACCCGTAAGCTGGATTTTCCCGCTTCGGACGTGGTGTTCGACGCGGCCTTTGCCAAGGATGAGGCGTGAGTGACTATCAACGCCCTTTAAGACTGGCGATGGTCGGCGGCGGCAAGGACGCCTTCATCGGCGCGGTTCACCGGCACGCGGCGGCGCTGGACGGGCGCTATCAGTTGGTGGCTGGAGCGCTCTCCAGCACGCCGGAGCGCTCCAAAGCCTCGGGCGCGGCGCTGGGACTACCCGCCGAGCGCAGTTACGGCACCTGGGAAGAATTGCTGGCGAGCGAAAAAGGGCGAGAAGACGGCGCGGAAGTTATCAGCATCGTGACGCCCAACCATATGCACTTTCCTGTGGCGCTGGCCGCCGTACAGGCCGGGTTTCACGTCATCTGCGACAAGCCGCTGGTGCATACGCTGGCACAGGCGCACGAACTTCAAGCGGCAGCCGAGCAGACCCAGAGCGTTTTTGCCGTGACTTATAACTACTCCGGCTATCCGCTGGTGCGCCAGGCCCGCGAGATGGTGCGCGGCGGGCAACTCGGCACGGTTCGCAAAGTGATTGCCGAGTACCATCAGGGCTGGCTGGCCGCCGGAAGCGAGGGCAAGCAGGCCGACTGGCGCACCGATCCCGCCCGCAGCGGTCCCGCCGGAGCGCTGGGCGACATCGGCACCCACGCCGAGCAACTCATCAGCTTCGTGACGGGCCTGGAGATGGCAGCAGTGGCCGCTGATTTGACCCACTTCGTCGCGGGCCGGGCGCTGGACGACGACGCCAGCATGCTGCTGCGTTTTGAGGGCGGCGCAAAGGGAATACTCACCGTTTCGCAGATTGAAATTGGCCGCGAAAATGACCTGCGCCTGTCCGTGTTTGGCACCAAAGGCAGCTTGAGCTGGCGGCAGGAAGACCCCAATATGCTGGTCTACGATCAGCTCGACGCGCCGCGCCAACTGCTGACACGCGGTGGGCCAGGGCTAGGCGCGGCGGCGACGGCAGCCACCCGCCTGCCTGCCGGACATCCCGAAGCCTTTATCGAGGCGTTTGCCAACATCTACAGCGACGTGGCGGACGACATCTGGGCGCGGCAGCGGGGCGAGAACATAGAAACGCTCTACCCGACCCTGCAAGACGGTGTGCAGGGCGTGGCCTTTGTCGAAAAGGTGCTGGAAAGTGCCGGGATGGATGGAATGTGGGCGAAGTTCTGAAGAGCTTAAAACCCCCGCCCCGCCCACAGCCCCGCACCGATCAACCCGGCGTCTGAGCCGAGTTCGGCGTGAACCACCTGCGGCTGATAGCGCTCTGGAAAATGGGCGAGGCTGTCTCGCACCCGCGCCAAATAACCACCTCGCAGGCCCACGCTGCCGCCCAGCGCCACTTTGGTAACGCCCAGCAGGGCGGCGATGTCTGCCACCTTCCAGGCGATTAGAGCTGCCGAGCGTCGGTACACGGCGTCGGCCTGTTCGTTGCCCGCTTCGGCGGCGGCGGCGAGGGCGCGGGCGTCGGCAAAGCCCAGCGCTTGAGCTTGCCCGCCCAGCGCCGTGCCGCTGGTTTCAAATTCCAGCGGCCCCAGTGGACCGAGGGGCGGCACCTCAGCGCCCGTTGCCCAGACAGCAGGCACGCTGACAAAGCCCAGTTCAGCGTCAAGGCCGTTGGCCGCCAGATGAAGCTGCCCGCCCAGAATCAGCCCCGCGCCGACGCCCGTGCTGATGGTGATAAACATGAATTCGCTGGCCCCGCGCCCCGCGCCCGCCGCGTACTCTCCCCAAGCGGCGGCGCGGGCGTCGTTGAGCGCCGAGCAGGGCAGGTTCAGCGCTGAGGCGAAGGTGTCGGCCAGAGGGATGTCAGTCCAGCCGGGGAAGGTGTGGGCGGCAGTGGCGGTAACGCGTCCAGCCGCCACCGCGCCCGCACAGGCGACGCCCACAGCGGCAGCTTGCCCGGCCAGCGGCGTGGCCAGCTCAAAGGCTGCCGCCATCACCGCGTCCGGCGTGCTGGGTTTAGGGGTGCGGGCTTCCCGGCGCTCGATGACGCGCTCGCCCACAATGAGGGCCGCCCGGAGCGACGTGCCGCCGATGTCAACGGCCAGAAGGGGCATGGAGTCAGAAGGCATGGCTCAATTTTAAGCGGAAGCGCTGGCCCCCAGAAGCTCTAGACTCCACTCCACAACTTTAACTTGATCGCAGGAGGCCCAATGGATTTACAACTCACAGGAAAAACGGTGCTTGTGACGGCGGCCAGTGCAGGTCTGGGTTACGCGACGGCAGCGGCGCTCTCGGTAGAAGGGGCGCGGGTGGCCATCTGTTCGCGTGATCTGGCCCGCGCTCAGGCAGCGGCCCAACAGATTCAAGACGCAAGCGGCAACGAAGTGCTGGCTTTCGGGGCCGACGTTGCCAGCGAAACCGACTTGACCCAGCTCTTTGCCGATGTGAACGAGGTTTTTGGCAAGCTCGACATTCTGGTGTGCAACGCGGGCGGGCCACCAGCCGGTAACTTCTCAGCGCTCAGCGAGGTGCAGTGGGCCACTGGTTTTCAACTCACCCTGATGAGCGTGGTGCGGAGCGTGCGGCTGGCCTTGCCACTACTGAAAGCGGCAGGCGGCGGGCGTGTCCTGACCATTCTCA
This sequence comes from Deinococcus detaillensis, assembly GCF_007280555.1. Lineage (NCBI taxonomy): Bacteria > Thermotogati > Deinococcota > Deinococci > Deinococcales > Deinococcaceae > Deinococcus > Deinococcus detaillensis. The sequence goes on from NZ_VKDB01000016.1 coordinate 4,586, forward strand.
GCAGCAGCGTCAAGAAACCGATTGACAACCTGACTTTATCGAACACTTTCCGGCCCGCCGTGCAGGGGCTGTGTAAGAGTCTGTCGCTGGAACTGGCGGGCGACAATATTCAGGTGAACGGCTTAGCGCCGGGGCGCATTGAAACCGGGCGAATCAACGAGCTGGACGACGCGCTCGCTGCCAAGCAGGGCAAGAGCCGGAGCGAAATCCGGGCCGCGTCCGAGGCGCAGATTCCGATGAAACGGTTGGGGCAACCCGATGAGTTCGGACGGGTAGCGGCCTTCTTGTGCTCGCCCGCCGCCGCTTATGTCAACGGTAGCGTGCTGCTGGTGGACGGCGGGGCAATGACCAGTTTGTAGACACTGACTTTACGAATACTGCCAAGGTTTGGGTCTGGGCCGCACGCCCGGATGTGACGCCCATGTCAGAGGCGGTGTGGTTTGCTGAAGGCATGCAAGCTGACCCCAGACACCTGACTGTTCACGCGGTTGGGCCGATTCGCGCCGCTGAGCAGGGCACCGAATACTTGGAATGTGAGACTTCACTCGGCACCATCGCCATCCTCGGCTCGGAGCGCAGCCGCTGGAATATCGGCGTGGTGGAAGCCGAAGAATTGCCATTTGAAGCGGTGATGTTTTGCGTTCCTGCCCAGAGCGGAGCGCACGCGTACTGGGTACCGGAAGAAACCACCTTGTTTTTCCCGGCGATCTGAAGGCACTCAAAAGCGTTTTTTGACCCATGATCCGGTACGCAAATTGAGGCGGCTGGGCTGGGGGCGCAGAGTTCCCCTGCCCTCCGCTCAGCCACTCAGCTTTGCCTTTAGAATGAAGAGGACTTGTTTCCTCGCCTGCCACTCCCCTGCCCAACGACTAACCCGCACAGGCGGGCGTGTCCGTTTGGCAAACACGGCCCTTACTGCAATCTCGGGGGCCGTTTCGGGCTATTCAGTGGTGAGTTGACCCTGCCCCCTCCGCTTCCAGACCACCAAAGGAGTCCTGCCCATGCGCCCCCTCTCTGAACTCTTGCAAACCGACGACTTTACCCGCCGCCACATTGCCCCGAGCCCCGCTGAGCAAACTGAGATGCTGCGTGAGCTGGGCGCTGACACTCTGGAAGCTTTCATCGCATCTGTCGTTCCTGCCGCCATCGTACGGGAAAACGAAATGCTGGTCGGCGGCCCAGTCACCGAGGCGCAGGCGATTGCCGATCTGAAGGTGCTGGCGAGCAAGAACAAGGTGTTCAGGAGCTACATCGGGATGGGGTACAGCGGCACCCACACACCGCCTGTGGTGCTCCGCAACATCCTGGAGAATCCGGGCTGGTACACCGCTTACACGCCGTATCAGGCTGAGATCTCGCAGGGGCGGCTGGAAATGCTGCTCAACTTTCAGCAGATGGTGATGGACATGACCGGCATGGAGGTCGCCAACGCCAGCTTGCTGGACGAGGCCACTGCCGCTGCCGAGGCCATGACGCTGGCCAAGCGCACCGCCAAAGCCAAGGGCAACGTGTTCTTCGTGGCCGACGACGTGCATCCGCAGACGCTGGACGTGATTCGCACGCGGGCCGAGTACTTCGGCTATGACGTGGTGGTAGGCGCAGCGGACGCCGAAATGCCAGAAGGCACCTTCGCCGCGCTGGTTCAGACGCCCGGCACTTACGGCGACTTGCACGACATCACCCCGATTGCCGAGCGCCTGCACGCTTCGCAAGCGGCCCTGATCGTCGCCACCGATCTGCTGGCCTGCGCCCTGGTGACGCCTCCCGGCGAGCAGGGGGCCGATATTGTCATCGGCAACTCGCAGCGCTTCGGTGTGCCGATGGGCTTCGGTGGGCCGCACGCGGCGTTCCTGGCTTGCCGCAGCAGCTACCAGCGCTCAATGCCGGGCCGCGTGATTGGCGTCAGTAAGGACAGCAAGGGCAAAACTGCACTGAGAATGGCGATGCAGACCCGCGAGCAGCACATCCGGCGCGAGAAGGCGACCAGCAACATCTGCACGGCTCAGGCGCTGCTGGCGAACATGGCCGCCGCCTACGCGGTGTGGCACGGGCCGGAAGGCATTAAGACCATTGCCGAGCGGGTGCATCTGCTGACGGGCATGCTGGCGAAGGCGCTGCAAGACGCGGGCCTGAAGCCGAGCGAAAGCTTTTTCGACACGCTGAGCTTTGAGGGCGATCAAAACGCGATTCGGGTGCGGGCCGAGGCGAAGGAAATCAACTTTCGGTATAGCGGCGGCAAGATCGGCGTCAACCTGGACGAAACCGTCACCGTTCACGACCTCGCGGACATTATTGAGGTCATTACGGGCGGGGCGGCAGATATAGCCACACTGGAAGCAGGCGCAACCGAGGGCATTGCGTCCAGCCTTCAGCGTTCCACGCCGTTCCTGACGCACCCCACCTTCAGCGCCCACCACTCCGAGCACGGCATGTTACGCTACCTGAAGCTGCTGGAGAACAAGGATTACAGCCTGACGCACGGCATGATTCCGCTGGGCAGCTGCACCATGAAGCTGAACGCCACCACCGAGATGCTGCCGGTGACGTGGCCGGAACTGGGGGCCATTCACCCGTTCGCGCCCACTGACCAGACCGAGGGGTACGCCGAGCTGCTGGCCGAGCTGGAACGCTGGCTGGCCGACATCACCGGCTACGACGCCGTGAGTTTGCAGCCCAACAGCGGAGCGCAGGGCGAGTACGCGGGCCTGCTGACCATTCGCAAGTACCACCAGAGCCGAGGTGACTCGCACCGCGTCATCTGCCTGATTCCGGCCAGCGCCCACGGTACCAACCCGGCCAGCGCGGCCATGATGGGCATGACGGTGGTGGTGGTCAAGACCGACGCGGACGGCAACATCGACTTTGCGGATCTGAAGGAAAAGGCCGAGCAGCACAGCGACAACCTGGGCGCACTGATGATTACCTATCCCAGCACGCACGGCGTGTTCGAGGAGAACGTGCGCGAGGTCTGCGAGCTGATTCACCAGCACGGTGGACAGGTCTACCTCGACGGAGCCAACATGAACGCGCAGGTGGGCCTCACCAGCCCCGGCTTCATCGGCTCGGACGTGTCGCACCTGAACTTGCACAAGACCTTTGCCATTCCGCACGGCGGCGGCGGGCCGGGCATGGGGCCGATTGGGGTCAAGGCGCACCTGACTCCGTTCTTGCCCAACCACAGCGTTCGCCCCACCTCGGACAGCACCACCGGAGCCGTCAGCGCCGCGCCGTATGGCAGCGCCAGCATCCTGCCTATTTCGTACCTGTACATCCGGCTGCTGGGAGCGGCGGGCCTGAAGCGCTCCAGCGAGGTCGCCATTTTGAACGCCAACTACATTGCCCACAAGCTGCGCGGGGCGTATCCGGTGCTGTACGCCGGAGCAGGCGGGCGGGTGGCGCACGAGTGCATCATCGACATCCGGCCCCTCAAGCAGGAGAGCGGCATCAGCGAGGAAGACATCGCCAAGCGGCTGATGGATTACGGCTTCCACGCGCCCACCATGAGTTTTCCGGTGGCGGGCACGCTGATGATCGAACCCACCGAGAGCGAGCCGAAAGCCGAGCTCGACCGCTTTGTGGAGGCCATGCTGGGCATTCGCCGCGAGATTCAGGAAGTGGAAGACGGCCTGATTGCCGCCGAGGACAGCCCGCTGAGGCACGCGCCGCACACGCAGGACGATCTGGTCGCTGGCGAGTGGAACCGGGCCTACAGCCGCGAGGTGGCGGCCTTTCCCGCGCCCGCGCAGAAGCACTGGAAATACTGGCCGAGCGTGAACCGCGTGGACAACGTGTACGGGGACAGGAATTTCGTGTGTAGCTGCCCGCCGATGGAGAATTGGGTCGGGGTGTGAAGTTAATTCAAACTCATATGCAACTCATCTCCAGAGGAATAATATGGATCCCCAAGACGGCAATTTTGATCACTGAATGTGAATTGTGTCATATTTAACGCATGAGACAGATTCGCATCCCTTCAAGGCTCGTGAGGTCATCTCCAGTGACATCAACAGGCGGTGGGAAAACTTACACCCGTGACGATTACTCGAGTCATGGGCGAAGATTATATTCAAAATTTATTGAAACTTCTGAAAATCTAGAAGCCAAGTCTGATTCGGATTTAATTGGTGATGTTGTCTATGCTGTTGTGACCGCAAAAGATAGTTCAATTAAAGACAGCAGACATCGTTTAAAATCTGTTGGCGTTGAAGTTATACAGATTGATGCTAAAGATAAAAGCAGAGGAATAGCGGTTAGCACAAAATCTGATTTTAAAAGATTACGTCTAAAAGTCGAAACTTATGCTACTACAGACGAACATACAGGAAAATCTTACTTTTCTTCTATTGAGAGCATAGAAGAAGTGGATCCTCTGGCTAAGATAGATACTGAACTGCTAAAAACAGGTGTTCATAATTGCATAATATATTTATATTCTAGATTATCCAATGATGAGCAGAGGAAGGTATTGCAGGATATATCCGTGAAGGTGCAAGTACGACAAGAAGCCGCGTCGAAGTTTTTGAGGACTAGCTCTTCTGGCTTAGCTCTGACTGTTACTCTCAATTCTGAGAGAATAATTGAATTGGCAACATCATATAATTCCATACGTCTTATTAAAATGAATGCCTCTTTACGTTTAGAACCAGCAATAGTAGGCGAAATAATATCACCTATAACACGAGTTGCAACTTCTGAGACGAATGTCATAGTTGCCGTCTTGGATTCAGGTATTGTGCAAGGTTCACCGTTTATTAGTCCTTTCGTTGTGGCAAGGTTTGAGGATTTAGGCTTAGGGTCATCATTTGACACATCTCACGGAACTTTAGTTGCAAGCCGAATCATATATGGCAACGATCTGGAAGATCAAGTTAATTCAGGAAACCTTTTGCCAAAATGTCATGTTATTGACGTTCCGTTATTTTATAGAGACGTTTTTGGCAGAGATCAATCTTTAATGGAGAGCGATGTTATAGATCTTTTAAATAACTTTGTTGATAGTTTTCCTCAAGTAAGAATATTCAATTTATCTTTCGGCACTCCTAATCCGATAAATAGCGGCTCCATTTCCGCACTAGCAAATGAGTTAGATTCGATTGCTAAAAAATTCGACAAAACATTCATTGTCGCCTCAGGAAATATGCGACATGGTGAGCCACATGACTGGGCAACTTTTCCTGCATATTTAGGTGATCCAGATACACGAATCAATGCGCCTGCTGAGTCAATTCTGAGTTTGGCCGTCGGCTCATATTCACACGTTCAGAGTATGACTGATATTTCGCTACCCATGCAGATCTCTGCATTTTCTAGAACTGGCCCAGGAATGGACGGTGGTATTAAGCCTGATCTAGTTTCTATCGGCGGTAACTGCTTCGTTAGCAGTGGTGATCCAGATTTCAGGAACACATCGGCTGCTGTAGGTTTAGATGCTACTGGAAAGAGACTGGCATACAACATAGGAACGAGTTTTTCAGCACCCATAGTGTCTCACTATGCAGCTCAAATTTTGGGCAGTGATCCTCAGATGTCTGCGAATCTTCTTAAATGCTACCTTCTACATTTTGCTTCTAATAGTGGGTTAAATGGAGCAATTTCCGCTAAGCCAGATAATATTTATGGATTCGGTGAATTTCAGGACGCCGACTATCAGGGTTCAAACATCAGTAGGATGATTTTCATCCATGAGGGTGAATTATCAAGTGATCAATATAGCCATATACCTTTTCACATTCCTCGTTTATTCGACAGTCAGACATCTAAAAAACTGAAAATTAAATTCACATTGATACACGATCCCGAGGTTGATAGCGATAATCCAGCTGAGTATTCTCTCGCTGATATTTTATTTGTACTATCAAAAAATGTGACAGGAGTTAAACAAAAGGTGACCGGTACGAACGAGTCTCTCTCGAAATATAGCTCTAAATTTAATCCGGTTGTAAAATACGAGCGAGTTTTCGACAGACAATTCTCTTCCGGCGAGTGGGAAATACGTTTGAGGTTAAATACGAGGGGTAGGCTGGATGAAGATTACAAGCAGGCATTCGCGTTGATCATAGAATGTATAGATGAAACTGGAACTATAGATATGTATAGAAGCTTTATGAGTGATTTTGGGGCTGATTATATAATCCCCATGACGCAACCAGGCAGCGCAGTGTAAAGAACACCAAACAGTTTTCAAACCTCCCAGCTTCAGCTCAGGCACGCGCGAACTTGGCTGGGCGGGCTTAGGTAGCTAGGGCAGATAGTATTCGGGGCAACCCCCTCAAACTGATTGAGCGGGGACATGCCTCCCTTCACTAGCCCCAGCCTCCGCTTTTGCTCGGTGGTGGGCGCGGGGCGGGGGGCTAGGGTGTAGGATAAACAACTGCCATGACGCAACTTCCAGACGACTTTCGGGAATTTCTGGAAGCCCTTAACACCCATCAGGTACGGTATCTGGTCGCTGGCGCTTTTGCTTTAGCGGTTCACGGCCACCCGCGCTACACCAAAGACCTTGATATCTGGGTGGAGGTCAGCGAGGACAACGCCACCAGGATTCTCGCGGCCTTGGACGAGTTCGGATTTGGGAGCCTCGGGCTGAGTCAGGCCGACTTTCTGACTGAAAATACAGTGCTGCAACTTGGGTACGAACCGACCCGAATCGACCTTCTGACTAGCCTCGACGGCGTTTCCTTCATCGAAGCCTACCCACGCCGGGTTATGGCCTTCCTGTCCGGTACACAAGCGCCCGTGCTGGACGTAGAAACATTCAAGGCAAACAAACGGGCCACTGGCCGCGCCCGTGACCTCGCCGACATCGAAGCACTGGAGTAAGCACATGACTGAGCGCGTTCGTACCATCAAAAAATTCCGGCTGGGCGAGGAACCCAAGGAAAGCATCTACTGGCTGACCCGCCCCACCCATGAACGGATTGCCGAGGTGTTCCGGCTACGGGCCATGTGGCCAGGCACTGATCAGCCGATGCGCCGGGACGTGGTGCGAATAATCAAACTAGGCGAGAAGTAGACGCCCGCGCCATATACAGCCCCTGTCTCTATTCCAGCTGGGTAACTTCTGACACCCGCATCAGTCAGCCATTCGTCGCCAATTCGCCATAATGAATTGACCTCAGCAGTTCTAGTGCTTCCAGCCGCTCAGCAGGCGGGTGGGTCAACCAGTACTCAAGGTCGCTGCTTTGGGTTTCAAACGTGGCAACTTCCAGAATGGCGCGGTTCATGCGGGCGTCCCGTAGGGCCATATTCAAAGTTTATCCGTCAGGGCAGGCGGTCTTCTATGGCGGGTTCCACTTTAGGGGCTTTAGCGAGAACGGCGAGGAAGGCTTCGCAGTCAGCCTAGTTTTTGCGCTCGTCCATACGCCGCTGCTCTTTGTAGTCATACGGCGGGTCAGCGTCAAACTGGCCTTCAAAATCCAGAACCCGGAGTTGCCGCTGATAAATATAATCCTCAAGCGCCTTCAGCACGGCGGCGTCAGCGCCCTCTTGCCCAGTGATGGTCTGTAGATGCCTCACCAGTTCGTCGGGAAGTTGCACGGTGGTCATGGCTTATTTTACTCGCTTCAGCCTCCGCTTTGGCTCTGTGGTGGGCGTGGGGCGGTCTTCAGAAGCGGGTTCCATTACGGGAACGAGAGCCATCCGTTCGCCAAATTTTTCGCGGCTCCCCTTAACGGCCCGTGTTTGCAAATAAGCCGAGCCTCTGTACTTCTCCACAAAGAACGAAAGCGCCGCCGCTTCCGGCGTGGGCTGCTCGGTCAGCGCCGTCAATTCCTCCACCGGCTCCCCTAAACGTTACGCGGTGGTTGTCCCCCGACTTGCCCTGTGCCAATCCAACCTTAACCTTTTTTATTTTGCCTGCGCCGCCCAAAGCGTTAGGCTCATGGCACCTTCCCGCGCCCGGCGGGTCAACTCACGCTCCGCTGACTTGTTTGCTTTCTAATACCAATTCGGCACGGCCCGTTCAGATCCCTTCACCAAAAGCCCCATTCTCAAGCAGTCCAAAGCGGTGAATCCAAACCATGAATAAGCAGACCCCCAAACCAGCGCCGAGTGGGGAGCATTCGGCCCCGGAACCCAAAGCCACAGACCTCAAGGTGTCAGACCCCAAAAAGGTGGCGGCCCCCAAAACCGCTGCCCCGAAGAGTAAAGGGGCGGGCAAAACGCCGCCCAGCAGCGTGGGTATCGAAACCCAGAGCACCAGCGCGGTGGATGACAGCACGTACCTCAACCGCGAACTCTCGTGGCTGGCCTTCAACGAGCGGGTTCTGTTTGAAGCCCAGAACGAGAGCAATCCCCTGCTGGAGCGCCTGACCTACGCCGCCATCTGCGGCAGCAACCTCGACGAGTTTTTTATGGTGCGGGTGGCGGGCGTCCACCGCCAGATCGCCGCCAACGTGACCACCAAGAGTCTCGACGGCCTGCTGCCCAAGGAAGTGCTGAACCTGGTGCGCTCCCGCACCCACGTGATGCTGCAAGGTATCGAAAAAGTCACCCGCAGCATCTTTAAGGCGCTGCAAGAGCGGGGAGTGGAAATTGGGCGGGTCAAGGATTTGGGCAAGCGGGCGCGGGCCACGCTGCGCGAGCAGTACCTTTCGCAGATTCAGCCGGTGCTGACGCCGCTGATCGTTGATCCCAGCCACCCGTTTCCGTATATCAGCAACCTCAGCCTCAATCTGGCGGTGCTGATCGACGCCGGAGCAGGCGAAGACCCGGAGTTTGCCCGCGTCAAGGTGCCGGTGGGCGTGCTGCCGCGCATCGTCAAATGCGGCGGCCAATTGCTGCTCCTCGAAGACGTGATCGCCGAGCATCTCAGCGAGCTGTTTCGGGGCCGGATGGTGCTGCGCTCGCACGTGTTCCGCGTGACCCGCAACACCGATTACGAGTTTGACGAAGAAGAAGCCGAAGACCTGCTCGCCACCATCGAGGACGGCCTGCGGCGGCGGCGCTTCGGCTCGGCGGTGCGGCTGGAAGTCACCCGCGACATGCCCGCTCCGATGCTCGAATTTCTCAGAAGCCGCCTCAAGCTCGCTCACGAAGACATTTTTGAGCTGCAAGGCCCGCTCGGCACCGCCAATTTGATGGGCCTTCCCGTCGAGCGCCCCGATTTGCAGTTTCCAACCTTCTCGCCCCGCGTCCCCGACCTCGGCGGCGAGGATGACGAGGGCATCTTTCACACCCTGAGCGGCGGCGACGTGCTGCTCCACCACCCCTACGACTCGTTTACCAATGTGCTGGCCTTCGTGCAGGCGGCGGCCAACGACCCCGACGTGCTGGCGATCAAGCAGACCCTCTACCGCACCGGAGACGACCCGCGCCTGATCGGAGCGCTCAGGACTGCCGCCGAGAACGGCAAGCAAGTGGTGGCCCTGATCGAACTCAAGGCCCGCTTCGACGAGCAGCGCAATATCTCCTCGGCGCGGCAGCTTGAGCGGGTCGGGGCGCACGTGGTCTACGGGGTCAGCGGCCTCAAGACGCACGGCAAGGTCACTTTGGTGGTGCGGCGCGAGGGCGAGAAGCTCAAACGCTACGTGCATGTCGGCACCGGCAACTACAATCCCAAAACCGCCCGCCTCTATACCGACCTTTCGCTGCTGTCGGCCCGCGACGAACTCGGGGAAGATGTGGCGGCGCTGTTCAACCACCTGACCGGTTACGCCGAGGCCGATTACGATTACCTGCTGGTGGCCCCCGACACCGCCCGCACTGGATTCCTGAAATTATTGGAACGCGAGGCGGCCAATGTCGCGGCGGGCAAACCCGGCTGGGCACGGCTCAAGTTCAACCAGCTCACCGATCCGCAGATGATCGAGGCGCTGTATAAGGCTTCGCAGGCGGGCGTCAAGGTGCAGCTGATGGTGCGCGGCGTGTGCTGTCTGCGCCCCGGCGTGGCGGGCTTTTCCGAGAATATCGAGGTTCGCAGCCTGATCGGGCGCTTTTTGGAACACGCCCGCATCTACGCTTTTGCCGGAGACGCCAGCGAGCACAAACCCCACACCAAAGCCAGCAAGGACCGCGCCCCCGACGTGTACTTCGGTTCCGCCGACTGGATGAGCCGCAACCTCGACAGGCGGGTGGAAGTGATTGCTCCACTGTTTGACGAAAAGCAGAAAGTCAAGCTGCTGAGCTTGCTCGATACCGAGTGGGCCGACACACGTGGCGCGTGGGTGCTGGCGGCCAGCGGCGAATATGCCAAGCTCAGCGGCGACAGCAGCGCTCAGGCCGCCTTCATGGGCGCGGAAGAGTTGCCGACTGCTCGAACTTTGGGGTAGAACCTCTCAAGTCAAATTACGCTGGCCTGCCCCTTACTCCGGCGGGCCAGCATAGTTTGGCCCCACGTAAGGTCCGCTGCCTTCCGGCCCGTCACCCATTTGCCGCATGGCCTTGTTCAGCCGCGCTTGGCGCACACCCATCCACACCGCGAGGCCGATAAACCCGCCCAAGAAGAGAAGTCCCATGCCACTGAGTATGCGCTCCTACTTAAACAAGTTCCCAACGTTCCCTCCGGCACGGCGTCACTTTGGCCCGCCGTTATACTGCTGAACATGACTTCTGCGCGTACCACAACCCTGACCACCGCCCAAATCCGCGAGAAATTTCTGCACTTTTTTGAGTCCAAAGAGCATTTGCGCTTGCCCTCGCACTCCAGCATTGCGCCCGATCCGACCACGCTGTTCACGGTGGCGGGCATGCAGCCGTTCAAGCCGCAGTTCATGGGCGCTGCCGCCAAGTTTGAAGAGGGCGCGAGCAAGCGTGTGACCACCGCCCAGAAGTGCATCCGGGTGGGCGACATCGAAAACGTGGGCCGCACCCGCCGCCACCTGAGCCTGTTTGAGATGATGGGCAACTTTTCGTTTGGCGATTACTTCAAGCGTGAGGCGATCAGTTGGGCCTGGGAGTTTCTGACCGAGCCGCAGTGGATGAACATGAACGCCGAGCAGATGTACGTGACCATCTACGAGGACGACGACGAGGCGTTCGGTTACTGGACGCAGGACATCGGCCTGGACCCCAGCCACATTCACCGCTTCGGCGCGGACGAGAACTTCTGGCCTGCCGACGCGCCCGCCAAGGGGCCGAATGGACCGTGCGGGCCTTGCAGCGAGATTTTTTATGACCGTGGGCCGAAGTACGGCGACGATTCGTGGGCCGACTATCACCAGACCCGCGAGAGCGCCCGCTTTCTGGAAGTCTGGAACTTGGTGTTTCCGCAATACGACCGCCAAGAACCGCAGGCGGACGGCACGCCAACTTTGAAAGATTTGCCGTTCAAGAATATCGACACCGGCATGGGCCTGGAGCGCGTCGCCAGCGTGGTACAGGACGTACCCGACTTTTACAGCAACGATGTATTTTTGCCGCTGATCGAGAAGATTGCCGAGCTGTCGGGCAAGCCGTATGAGGGCGAGCAGAGCGTGTCTCACCGGGTGGTGGCCGAACACGCCCGCGCCGTGAGCATGACGGTGGCCGACGGCGTGGCACTGAGCAACACCGGACGCGGCTACGTGATCCGCAAGATTCTGCGCCGCGCTTCCCGGCACGCCTACTTACTGGGCCTGCGCGAACCGAGCATCTACAAACTGGTGCCGCTGGTGGTGCAGAGCATGGGCGAAGCGTACCCAGAATTGAAAGAAAATCAGAGCCGAATTGAAGCGGCTTTGAAGGGTGAGGAAGAGCGGTTTTTGCGGACATTGGAGAGTGGGATTCAGCGGTTGGACGCCTTACTGAATCAGCAGGAAAAAGACAGCGTATTGAGTGGTCAAGACGCCTTCACTCTCTACGGCACTTACGGCTTTCCCATCGACCTGACCCGCGAGATTGCCGAGGAGTACGGCGTCAGCATTGACGAGGCGGGCTTTGATAAAGCGCTGGCCGAGGATCAGGAACTGGCGCGGGCAGGAAGCAAGTACGGCAAGTCCGAACTGTTCGGCGGCGCAGACGAAACGCTGGCCAATGTGCCGCCCACCGAATTTGTCGGCTACGGGCAGCTTGAGGCGTCGGGGTTGGTGCAGGCCATTGTCAGCGGCGGCGAGAGCTTGCCCCACCTTCCGGCGGGCAGCGAGGCGCAGGTCGTGCTGCACCGCACGCCCCTGTATGCCGAGGGCGGCGGTGAGGTGGGCGACACCGGGCGACTGGAGTGGGAAGGCGGCGAGGCGCAAGTATTAGATACACACAAAACCGCACAGGGCGTCTTCCTTCACCGCGTTTTGGTCGAGCGCGGCGAACTGGTGGTGGGACAGAAGGTGCAGGCCAGCGTCAACCCCGAGCGCCAGTCTACCGAGCGCCACCACACCGCCACCCACCTCTTGCACGCGGCTCTGCGGGCGGTGCTGGGCAGCGGCGTGCAGCAGAAAGGCTCGCTGGTGGCCCCCGAACGCCTGCGCTTTGACTTCTCGCACGGCGCGGCCCTCAGCGCCGACGAACTCAGTCAGGTGGAACAACTGGTCAACCGCTGGATTACCGCCAACTTTGCCGTGACCTGGCAGCAGTTGCCAATTGCACAGGCGCGGGCAGCAGGCGCGATGGCCCTCTTCGGCGAGAAATACGGCGATGTGGTGCGAATGGTGACGGTGGAAGGCGGCGTGCCTTACGGCGAGGCAACCGTGACCAGCCTGGAACTCTGCGGCGGCGCACACGTGGAGCGGACCGGCGACATTGGCGCGTTTGTGATCGTGGGCGATGAAAATGTGGCAGCGGGTGTGCGGCGCATTGAAGCCCTCACCGGAGACGTGGCGCTCAGATGGGTGCGTGAGCGCCTCACCTTGGCCAGCAAAGCGGCCAGCAGCCTTAACACCAGCCCCGAGCAGTTGCCGGAGCGGGTGGCTCAGCTTCAGTCTCAACTCAAAGCAGCCCAGCAAGAAACCGTACAGGTGCGCCGTCAACTCACCCAAGCTCAGATGGGCGGAGCGGGCGAGGGCGGCACCCAGACCCGCGAGTTGGGCGGCTTTAAGGTGGCGACGGCCCGTCTTAGCGGCATTGAAGCGGGCGAGCTACGCGGCGCAGCAGACAACCTGCTCGACAAGAGCGGCGCGGATATGGCGATTGTGGTGGGCGACAAAGGGCTGGTTGTGAAGGCCACCAAAGACGCCGTGACACGCGGCGCACACGCGGGCCAACTCATCAGCAAGCTGGCGGCAGCGGGCGGCGGCAAGGGCGGCGGGCGGCCCGATATGGCACAGGCGGGCGTGCAAGACCCGGAAGCGGCTTTGGGAGCGCTGGAAGGGGCTTTCTAGGAGAGTCCAAACCCAAAGAAAGAACTCCGGCCACATGCACCGGAGTTCTTTCTTTGAAGGGCCAAGCAGTCGCTCAGGCGCTTTGCAGCCGCAACCGGGTTGGGCAGGGCTGGTCTTTTGCCGCAGACAACTGAGTGCCGCACAGCTCGGCCCAATCGCTTTCCGCCGCGCTTAGATTGCCGCGCCGCTCCAGCAAGTACTCCTGCACGCGGGCCATGCTGAGGGTCTGTTCAGGGATGCGCTGGGCCAGGGCACTGGCGCGGGCTTCTTCCAGCTCGGGAAAGAAGCGACGCAGCATTCCAGCGATCTGAGTAGTGCTGGCGTTGCTGATCTGAATATGGCGATCCGCTCGGCCCGGACGGATTAGCGCCGGATCGAGGTCGCCGAGGTGGTTGGTGGTCATAAAGGTCAGGCGGCCCTCACCCGCTGCCACACCGTCCAGTGCGTTGAGCAGGCCGTTAAAACTCAGCTTGACGCTGGGGCTACGCGGCTCGCGGCCCTTGAACACGGCGTCGATGTCTTCCAGCAGCAGCAGGGCGCGGTTCGGCAAGCTGGAGAGCAGGGCGCTGAGCCGGTCATCCGAGAGATCAGGCGTGGCCAGATTCAGCACGCAGATATTCAGCCCCGCTGCGCCCGCCAGAGCCGCCACCAAGCTGCTCTTGCCGTTGCCCGGCGGGCCGTGCAGCAGGTAGCCCCGGCGGTAAGGAATGCCCATTTCAGCGTACCAGGCCTGATCGGTGCCGAACTCCAGCACGTCGGCCAGCACGTTTTCGAGCAGATCCGCCGCGTAGACCAGACTGCTCAGGGGCCGAACCTTGCGGCGCTCAGCCACCTGCCAGTCGTTGTACTGGGGAATATGGATTTCCAGTTTGCCGCTGTTGGCTCCGGCGGTGGCCGTGTACGCCTCGCGCAGCAGTTCCGGCAAAATCTGGCGGGAAGCCGAGAACAGCCGTAGGGTCAGCGTCTGGGTGTAGCCGAGCAGCCGCTGATCCTGGCCGCTCTGCTTTTCGCGGCTGGGACGGGCCAGCAGCCAGTGGCCCCGGTAGCGCAGCAGCGTCTGACCGCTGAGCGGAATCAGGCGCACCGTGATCTCGTCGCCGTCAGCGTCAGTGCCCACCGGCAGGTTGTGGCCGCCGAGCTGTTCGTTGTAGCGCGTGACAATGCCGAGGTGTCGCAGCCGTTTGCCCTGCGGTTGAGCGGCCAGCCAGGCGGTGAGCCAGGTGTAGGCCGCGTCGTCGCCCTGCACTTCTACGGTCAGGGTCAAGCGGTTTTTGAGGCGCTGGATCATCTCGCCGGGCAAGTTCCGCAGGTAAGCGGCCACCGCGCCCAGAATGCCGAGCATCAAGCCGCCCTGCGCGAAGGCATTGCCGCTGAAGGTCGTGGAAATAAGGTGGATAAAGTCCTGAAAAAAAGTGTGCAACATAATAAAGGTCGCTGCCAGTGCAGAGGCAGACGTTTCTGAATCGGAGGTAAAAGTTTGAGAGGCGGTCAGCCAGTAGCGCCGCACGCAGCGTTTGACCCCCTGACTCTAATCTCTCCTGCACATCCGCGCCTGCGCGAAATGGCGGCGCAGAGCTAGGCTAACTGGCTCAGCTTGACCGCTGATTCGCGTTCTCACTCCTCAGCTAAGCTATGCTCCACCAGAAATCTCTTTCACTGTGCTGCATCTTCTGATATCAAGCTCAGCAGAGCGGGTTACCCGCATCAAATCTCTCCCCCACCTTCAAGTTGCTGCCGCGCTGCCAGTCGGCGGCGGACATGGCTTTTTTGCCTTCCGGCTGCACCGTTCGGATGAGCAGTGCGCCCGCACCGCAGGCCACCCGCAGTCCCTCGGCACTGACTTCGAGCAGCTCGGCGGGCTGACCCGCGCCTTCGGTAGGCCGCAGCTCCAACAACTGCATATCCAACAGCTTGAGCCGCTTTCCGCCCACGAAAGCGCTGGTTTTCGGCCAGGCATACACGCCCCGGTAGCGGTCGTAAATGGCCCGCGCCGAATCCGCCCAGCGCACGTCACCGTCGGACTTGTCCAGCATCGGGGCGTGGGTGGCATGAGCGCCGTTTTGGGCAGTGGGCGTCAGGGTATCCAGGGTATCCAGCGCCCGCACGATCAAGCGGGCGGCCTGAGTTTGCAGCGCCGCAGAAAGATCCAAGCTCGTCCAGTCCGACGCAATCGGCAGCGCTTCCTGAAGCAAAATCGGCCCGGTGTCCATGCCCACGTTAGTCTGCATGATAGTGGTTCCGGTGGTGTCCAGCCCCGAAATCAGCGCCCACTGAATCGGAGCCGCGCCGCGCAACTGGGGCAGCAAACTGGTGTGGGTATTCAGGAAACCGTATTTCGGAACTTCCAAGAGTGCAGCGGGCAAAATCTTGCCGTACGCGCAAGTTACCGCCACTTCCGCACCGCTGCCGCGCAACACCACTTCAAAGTCGGTGTTCTTTTTGAGACGGGTCGGCTGCGCGAGGGGCAAGCCCAGTTCGGCGGCGCGGGCGGCTATCGGCGGCGCAGTCAGCTTCAGGCCGCGTCCGACGGGTTTGTCTGGCTGGGCCACCACCAAGACCACTTCGTGCGCGGCCAAGATGGCGTCCAGCACCGGCAGCGCGAAAGCAGGCGAGCCGAAGAAGGCAACCTTACGGCGCTGACTCAACCTTCCAACTCTTTGAGATTGGCTTTGGCTTGCCGCTGCAACGCGCTCAGTTCCCTGCGGTACTCGTCGGTCACGCTGGCGGGCAAGTGATCCAAAAACAGCACGCCGCTCAGGTGATCCATTTCATGCTGAAAGACGCGGGCCAGATAATCCTCAGCCTCGACGCTCTGGGACTTGCCGTCCAGATCAAAATAATCGATCCGCACGGCCCGGTTTCGCTTGACGCCTTCTTCGTAAATGTTGGGAATACTCAGGCAGCCTTCGGTGAGGTCCGCATCTTTTTTCTTGTTGAGTACCGTCATCACCGGATTGACGAACACGAAGTCACGTAGCACCTTACTTCTGAGGGGCCGGTCTTGGCCTTCGTTTTCTTCTTCGTCGTCTTCGTACTCGACAGCCACAAAGAGGCGCTGCGACAAGCCGACTTGCGGCGCGGCAATACCGACACCCCGCGCTTCAAACATGGTTTCGAGCAAGCTGCGGGCGACTTGTTTGAGGCTGGCGGCAGCGTAACCCGGCACGTTCACGGGCGCGGCAAAGTCGCTGACGGCATTGGCTTTGCGGCGCAGCACCGGATCGCCGTAGAGGCGCAGCGGGTAGACGCTGGGCTGGGGGCGCAGCACTTTGGGTTTGAGCGCAGGGGGTTTGAGGACAGGATTAGGCACAGTGCCGCTTATTTTACGGCATTTGGGTCAGGCTGCGGGAACACGCCTCACCAAGTTGAGCGCCCAGCCCCGAGCTTGGGTACCGGGTTTGGGTATCCATTCGGCCGCTCACCCTCCGTCAGCTCCTCACTGCTAGCCTGCGTCTATGAAACGCCCCACCGTGTTGCTGCTGGCCCTCCTGCTCGGCAGCAGCCAAGCCGCCACCTTTAAGAGCAAAGCCTACCCCTACACCCTCAGCGTGCCCGACGACTGGCAAAGCAAAAAAGTCGCGGGCGTAGACGTGGCCCTCGCCGCGCCGAGCAGCGGCGGCAGCGTGCCCGCCAGCTTCAATGTCACCGTGACCAAATCGGCCACCTCGCTCAAAGTCACGCTGGCCGACGTGCGGGCTTTGGCCCTTCAGCAAGCCGGTGAAACAGTCAAAAACCTTCAAATGCTCAGCGACGCCGACGTCAAAGTCAGCGGCTTGCCGGGCCACCTGCTCAACTATGTCGGCAGCCAGCAAAACGTGTCGATGCACTGGGTTCAGGTGTTTACCATCAAAAACAACCTGACCTATATTCTGACGTTCGCCGCGCCGCAGGCCAACTTCGACGCCGACAAATTGATTGCCAACACCATGCTTAACAGCTTCAAGATCAACTGAAGGCTGGGCGCGTGAGGAGGCCAGTGCTCTGAGCGCAGCAGGCCCAACGCGCCGAGCGTTCAGAAGGCTTTAGGTGTGTCTCACGCTGGCTAAGCGCCGGCGTCTTACCGTTGGAAAGGAAGAACCCATACCATTTTCTGCCGCCCGCTTCTCGGCGTGGTGCAGGCAGTCAGGGGAAGTGGGTAAGGAGGCACCATCATGGCTTTTGATCTCAACAGCTTGACCAATCTATTCGGCGGCAACCAAGACCCCCAGGCCCAGCAAATGCACCAGCGCATGTCGCAGGCGGCTGACCCCCGCGACACCAACGGCGACGGCGTTGTCAGCCCTGAAGAAGCCGCCGCTTACGTCCACAGCTACTTGCAGCAGGCCAGCCCCGAAGAGCGCAGCCAGGTGCTGGGCGGCTACTTCCAGAACATGCCGCAGGAGCAGCGCCAGCAAATTGGCAACGCCATCGTCCAAGACCCCAACAACCCCGTGCAGAGCGTCAATGCCAATGATCCGGCTGAACTTGCCAACGCGTATAGCCAAGCTGCGCAGGCCCCGGTACAAAATGGCAAAAGCCCGTTGGAGTCGGCGTTCGGACAAGGCGGAATGCTCAGCAGCCCCCTCGTCAAAGCCGGATTGGTGGGCTTGGCCGGTGTGATCGGCAGCCAACTTCTGCGCGGCAACCGCTAAAACCCAATTGACCTTGAGTCTCGCTTAGAGACGGCCTCAAACTGCGCCCAAGTGGTTTAGACTGGTGCCGTGCCGCTTGCTTACCTGACCCGCATTGCCCAAACGCCCGCGCCTACCTTTCACGAGGAGGAGCGGGCGCAGCTTATTGAAACGCTGTGGCGAGAACTCGGCTACCGCCCCGAGCGCGACGCGGTGGGCAACGTCTTGGTAAAACTGGGCCCGAGCGTCAGTTTGTCGAGCGCCGCCTCGCCGCACAGCAAAGCCCTGCTGCTAGCCGCCCACCTCGATACCGTGTTCAGCTCGGAAACCGACGTCACCGTGCGCGAGGAAGGCGGACGCTTGGTCGGCCCGGGCGTGGGCGACAACTCGTCGAGCTTGGCGGTGCTGAGCGCTTTTTTGCGCGACCTCGATGCTAGCCAACTGCGCCGCCCGTTGTGGCTGGCGGCCAATGTCGGCGAAGAAGGCTTGGGCGACTTACGCGGCGCGAAGGCGCTGCTCTCGGCCCACGCTCCCGAACTTGCGGCTTTTGTGGCGGTCGACGGCTACCTCGGCGTGGCCGTGACCAAAGCGGTGGGCGTGCGGCGCTACCGCGTGACCTTCACGGGTCAGGGCGGCCACTCGTGGGGCGACCAAGCGCCCAGCGCCCTGCACGCGCTGGGGCTGGCGATCACGGCGCTTTACGCCCTGCCGCTGCCGCAAAGCCCGCGCACCACCCTGAATGTCGGCACGGCGTCGGGCGGCAACAGCGTCAACAGCATCGCGGGCAGCGCCGAACTGCTGCTCGATCTGCGCTCGCTCGACGCCCAGCTTCTCGCCGACCTCGACAACAAAGCCCGCTACGCCGTGCAGGGCGCGGCCAGACAAGCGGGCGTGCAGGTGCGCCTCGACCAAGTGGGCGACAGACCCGGCGGTAACCTACGCTCCGATACTTTGCTGAGGCTGGCGCGGCTGGCTTCTCAGCCTGTGGGCATCGACCTCAAGACCGCCGCCAGCAGCACCGACGCCAACGCCGCCGCGCCGCACGGCGTACCGTCTATGGCGCTGGGCGTGTACCGGGGCGGCAATGCCCACCGAGAAGACGAGTGGGTGCAGCCAAGCAGCTTGAACGTGGGGCTGGGCATTTTACAGCGCTTCGTGCGCGGCTACATGCACGAGTGAGGGGAAGTTATTGGCTCCCCTCCACACTCACTTCGCCGTCTCTGACCCGCAAATGATAATCGGCGAGGGCGGCCACATCGGGGTCGTGGGTGATCAGCACCACCGTTTTGCCTTCGAGCGCCGGGCGGGTCAGCAACTCCAAAATCACCTCGCCGCTGCGGGTATCGAGGTTGCCGGTGGGCTCGTCGGCCAGCAGCACCGCCGGGTCAGACACCAGAGCGCGGGCGATGGCAACCCGCTGGGCCTCGCCACCGGAGAGGTGTGAGGGCAGGTGATGGGCACGCTGCTCCAAGCCGACTTGAGCCAGCAGCGCCCGCGCCCGTTCGCGTCGTTCTTTGGGCGGCACCCCAGCCAGCATCAAAGGAAATTCGACATTTTCCTGAGCGCTGAGAATCGCCACCAGGTTGTGACTTTGAAAGACGAAGCCGTAATTCCCCAGCCGGAAGTCGGCCCGGCCCGCTTCGCTGAGGCTGTGAATATCGGTGCCGCCCACCCGCACCGTGCCGCCGCTGGGGGTGTCGAAGCCCGCCAGCAAATTGAGCAGGGTACTTTTGCCGCTGCCCGACGGCCCCACCACCGAGGTCATCCCCGCCGCGAAGGTGTGCGAGAAGGGCCTGAGCGCCGTGATCTGGCCGTCGCCACTCGGATAGGTGCGGCTGAGGTTCTCGGTCTGAAGCTGAATTTTGGGCGTCACCACACTCGCTGGCGGCAAAACTGAAGCGGTCATACGCGCCCCAGCGCTTCGTTGATACTCAGGCGCGAGGCCGAGCGGGCAGGCAGCAGTCCGGCGAACAAGCCCAGCAGCAGCGAGATGAACAGGGCCAGCAGCGTCAGGCGCGGAGTCAGCGCCGCCGCGTCGAAGCCCGCCAGATTCTGGGTGTACAGGTTCACGCCCCAGATGCCCACCAGCCCCAGCAGCAGGCCGCCCACACCGCCCACCAGCGAGAGCAGCAGCGACTCGGTCAGCACCAGCTCACGCACGAAGCTGGGGCGTGCGCCGATGGCCCGCAAAGTCCCAAACTCACGGGTGCGCTCGAAGACGCCCATCATCACGGTGTTGGCCACGGCCAGGCCGCCCACGATCAGCGAAATCAGCGAGATGCCGAAACGCACCGCGTCGCTGATTTTGAGGGCCCTATCCGCAAAGCTCAGGAAGTCGGCCTGGGTCTGGGCTTCGAGCTTGAGTTCATTGGCCAGCGCGGTGGCGACAGGCTTGGCCTGACGGGCGTCGTTGAGCTTGAGCACCACCATCGAGATGCGGTTTTGTGCGCCCTCAGCGGCCTGCATGGTGGCCAGCGGCAAAAAGATGAACGAGTCGTTCAGGCCACCGGATTTGTCCAGCACGCCCACCACCTTGACCGCGTTGCGGCGGTTGAGCCGCAGAACGCTGCCGACTTTGAGTCTCAGGTTCTGCGCGGCTTTGGCTCCCACCACCGCCACGCCGCTGTCACCGGCCTTCAGGAGCCGTCCCTGACCGATGTTGACGGTGCTGAACACCGCATTGATGCCCTGCTCGGCGGGCAGGCCGTACAGCACGGCGCTCTGCGACGGATCGAGGCCGCCCCGAATCGCCATGATGACCGGCGTGACCCGCGCGATGCCCAGCTTGGCACTCAGCTTCTGAATGTCGTCCACGGTGCTCTGCGGCAGGTTAGGCTGCGGCGCGATGCCCTGATTCAGGCCGTTGAGCGTGACCTGAATATCCGGCCCGATACCGCCGAGTTCATCGTTAAAGACTTTGCGGATGCCCTCGCCCAGCGACAAAAAAATCACCATGCTGGCCACCGCCACCACGATCCCCAAGGTCGTCAGGAAAGTTCGGATGGGTCTACGGGTCAGCCCTCGCCGGGCCAGCGTCCACAAGTCTCGCCTTTGCACACCCGCCAGATTAGCGCCTGTTGGCAAGCAGGGTGTAGGCCAAATGACAAGGCAAGGCGCTTACGCGGTGCATCCTTAACGCATTCCCGGCTTTAGAGGAGACTTTATGACGCAGTCCAGCAACTCGGCTTCCAATCTGACCATCCGCTTTTTAGGCCACTCGGCGTTTTTGTTTAGCGCAGGCGATCAGCAAATCCTGATCGATCCGTTTCTGGAAGGCAACCCCAAGTGCCCGGTGACGCTGGACGTTGCGCTGAGCTGGAAGGTGGACGCGGTGCTGCTCAGCCACGCGCACGGCGATCACTGGGGCAACGCGCTGGACTTTGGCAAGGCCGGCACCATGATCATCGGCACGGCGGAAATCGCCGGTTACGCCGCCCAGCACGGCGCGGCCAACACCACCGGGGCCAACATCGGCGGCACGGTGCGCGGCGACTGGGGCGCGGTGACACTGACTCCAGCGTGGCATTCCAGCAGCTTTCCTGACGGTACTTACGGCGGAATGCCCACCGGCCTGATTATCGAGATAGGCGGCAAGCGGGTGTACTTTGCCGGTGACACCAGCCGGTTTTCCGACATGGCCCTGATCGGTGAGGGTGGCCTCGACTTGGCGATCTTGCCGATTGGCGATCACTACACCATGGGGCCACTGGAAGCTGCCAAGTGCCTCGATCTGCTAAAGCCCCAGGCCGCCATGCCGATGCACTACGGCACCTTCCCAGCGCTGAGCGGCGACCCGAAAGTCTTTGCCGCCGAAGCCGAGAAGCGCGGGATTGAGGTGTACCTGCCGCAGCCGGGAGACAGCGTCACCCTCTAAGCTCTGCGCAGTATCTGACGACCCGTCAAGGTAACGTGATAAAAACGGGGGCCACCGCGCCGTCCGTCCGTTAGAATGTTGTCATCTGGCGGTGGTTATCCTTGAACCTGAACACCCCGTACTTGCGTGTGCAGTTTAAATCCACAATCCCGCTCCACCCTTAGGACTCTTTTTATTTTGACAAATGCTGATCTCCCTCAACTCGCTGGCTACACCCTGAGCCGCCCGATTGGTCGCGGCAACACTTCTTTGGTGTTTTTGGGAAGTGCAGACGCCGCGCCGGAGCGGGAGATGGCCATCAAAGTCCCGCTGGGCACCACCCTCGCCAATCACACGGCGGCGGAGCGGTTCGGCAACGAGGTCAGGCTCTCGCTGCAATTTCGCCACCCGCATCTGGTGCGCGGCTACGCGGGCACGGCGTTCGGGCCGGGGGCTTACCTCGCCATGCGTTACTTTGCCGAAGGCACCCTGGCCGAGCTACTCGAAGGCCGGGTGCTGCCTTACGAAGCGGCCCTGCGGGTGCTGGCCGACGTGACAGCTGGAGTGGCCTACTTGCACCACCAGGGCGCGGTGCATCAAGACATCAAAACCCAGAATGTCTATTTGAGTGGGGGCCGCGCCGCGCTGGGCGATTTCGGCAACACCTACTTCGTCTCGGCGGGCGGCAATATCTCGGGCAGCCCGTTTTATATGGCCCCGGAGATTTATCACGGCGAAGCCAGCAGCATCCAAAGCGACGTGTACAGCCTCGGCGTGCTGTGTTTTGAGTTGCTGGCCGGGGTGCGGCCCCACCTCGGCAACAGCTACGAAGAGCTGATGATCTCGCACCTGACCCGCTTTCCCGCGCCCGTAACGGCCAGCAACCGGCAGGTGCCGCGTACCTTGTCGCGCCTCATCGAGCTGGCGATGGCCAAAAAATCCCATGACCGCCCCAGCTCGGCGGCGCTGCGCCGCGCCCTGCTGGAAGCGCTGGGAGAAGAGGACGAGCAAGTTGAGATTGAACCCTCCGACTCGCCGCCCGCTCAGCGCAGCATCATGGGCCGCCACCAACATACCGACGCCGTAGCCATGCCGCGAGTGCCTGGCGGGCCATCAGAAGAAAGCCCGAAGCCGCAGAAGCCTGGCGCGAAAAGTTGGAATCCGTTCAAGCGCGGAAAGTGAGAGCGGCGGGGCAAGTTGGCGCAGTTCGGAACAGGCACTTCCCGCTTCAGCGGTGGTACGGCTCGCCCGCCGAGATGGTGGCGGCACGGTAGAGCGCTTCGCTCATCACCACCATGGCCAGGTCGTGCGGCAAAGTCAGGTGGCTCAGGCTCCACAGCGCACGGGCCTGAGCGCGGAGTCCGTCACTGTGCCCGTCGGGGCCGCCGATACAAAAGGCCAGCTCTCCGGTGCTCTGCACCCCCTGCTTTTCGATGTACGCCGAAAGTTCCTCGCTGCTCCATTCCGCGCCGCGCGGATCGAGCGCGATGACCGGAGCGCGGCCCGCCGCCCGCAGCATCGCCTCGCCTTCCTTTTGCGGCGTGCTGCCGCCTAGGTGGGTGAGTTTGAGCTTGTGGTAGCGCCCCAGCCGCGCCGTGTACTCTTGCCAACCGGCGCGGGCGTAGGCCAGTTTGGGTTCTCCAACGGTGATGAGGTGCAGGCGCATGGCCTTTACTCTAACCGCCGCACTGGCTCGCAGACCTCCGGAGCGGCAAGGTCTCATCCAATTCCCAACCTGGCGTTTCTGGTCATCTTTAGAATACCTTGATACAGTGAGTGGCTTACACCCGTTACTCAGCGGTGTATCTGTGCCGAGTTCAGCCCCCGCTCTCACCACCCGCGCCGTACCAAGGACAGCGAAATGACCAATGCCAACAAGCCCACCAACGCCCTCAGCGCCCTGCCGCTGCCGACCCGCTCGCGCTTTCAGCCGATCTTGCTGGGCGTCTTGGCCCTGAGCCTGATTCCCGCCGGACTGCTGGCCGTCAGCCGCGTGCAGTTTGAAAACAGCGAGAAGAATGTGGCGCTGGTCATGGATTACCCGGCCCTCTCGCAGCAGGCCAAGGAAACCGGCCAAGACCCCAACGCCCTGCTGCTGCGCTACAAAAAGCTGGGCGTCAACGGCGTGGCGGTGTTTGAAGACGTGGTGGCCTCCACCATTCAGCGCGGCGACGCTTACTTTTTGAGCGGGGCCGAATTGAAGGCCCGCAATCCCGGCGCGGTGGGCATCAACCCCGAGTGGTCGTACATGAGATCGATCAAGCCGGGCACGGTGGAAAATCTGGTGAACAGCTTCGGCTATATCTCAAATGCCGGAGCCATCAGCGAAGCGCAGGCGGCCAATCTCGCGCTGCCCAAAGACCAAAGACCAGAATTGCCCGCCGCCGTCTACAAACCGCTCGACACCAACACCCTGAATGTGGCCGGGCAAAAGTGGATCGGCTGGGCGGTTGACCCACGCTACTTGCCGGCTGGCCCCGACACCGAGCGCATCAAGCAGCTTCAAGACGAAGGCTTCGTGGTGGTTTACCGACCCTGGCCGGATCAGCGGGTGCGCGATCCCGGCAAGAACTGGCCGGATGTGCCGTTCATCTCGTTTACCGGGGCCAAAGTCATCGGCGCGGGCAATCCGAGGGTGCTGCAAGACATCAAAGACCGGCTGGGCAAGCGGATACCGACCATCATCGAAAATAGCGTGCAGCAGGGCTTACCTGAGCTGATCAAAGACCGCACCGCCGCGCGGATGTTCAGCCTCAATCCCAGTTGGCAAAACAGCCTGACCCCCGACGAAGTGGCCAGCAAATTCGGACTGGCCGCCCGCGAACGCACCCAAAGGATTTTGTATCTGCGCCCTTTCCCGACGCAGGGCGAAACCGAAGTCTTCCTGAACAACCTC
This sequence comes from Deinococcus detaillensis, assembly GCF_007280555.1. Taxonomy (NCBI): domain Bacteria; kingdom Thermotogati; phylum Deinococcota; class Deinococci; order Deinococcales; family Deinococcaceae; genus Deinococcus; species Deinococcus detaillensis. The sequence goes on from NZ_VKDB01000016.1 coordinate 29,174, forward strand.
ACCAAACTGCTGGCCACCCGCGACATCAAGATCACGCTGCCCATCATTGAAAACTACGCGCCCAGCGACGTGCTGCGCTGGCTGACCATGCTCGGCACGCTCTCGGCGCTGCTGCTGCTGGCGCTCAGCTATCCACTGCCGCGCCTCGGACTGTTGGTGGCGGGAGCGGCGCTGCTCGGCGCACTGGGCCTCAACGGATTTCAGCCGTATCCGGGCTTGGCGCTGGTCTCGGCCATCACTTTTCCGGCACTGGGGCTGGTGCTACGGCGCAAGCAGATGACCGATTGGTATTTGGCCACCGGCTTCAGCTTGCTGGGCGTGCTGTACGTCAGCGCTCTGGGCACCGACAAAAACAGCATGCTGGGCTTAGATCCGTTCAGCGGCGTGGGCCTGACTTTGGTGCTGCCGATTGCTTTGGTGGCGCTGAGCTTCTTGCCGCGCCAGGACATCCGACAAACTGTCAGGGACTTGTTTGCCATTCGCCTGACGCTCGGCGACGTGATCATGATGGGCGTGGCGCTGGGAGCCTTCGCGGTGGCGGTGCTGCGGCGAGGCAACACCTCAGCGGTGGGCGTCAGCGACACCGAAGCCAAAATCCGCCAAGACCTGCAAGACGCCATTATTCGCCCGCGTTTCAAAGAAGTCTTCGGCCACCCGCTGCTGCTGCTGGGCTTGTCGGGCACCTTGCCGGGGTACTTCACCATTTTGGCGCTCTTAGGCGGCTTAGAAGGGCAAGCGAGCATTCTCAACACCTTCTCGCACTTTCACACGCCGCTGCTGATCAGCCTCACGCGGGCGCTGCTCGGGCTGGCGGCGGGCTTGCTGCTGGGCTATCTGGTGGTCTGGGCGCTGCGAGTGGCGATTCGGATCTGGAACAATTACGGCGGCTGGAACGGCGGCAACCCGTCTTCCGGCACGCCCACCACTCCGCCCAGCCAGCCCTCACTGGGAGAAACCCTGCGCCGCCCACTGGTGCCGCGTACCGAGGCCCGCATGACGGATATTCGTCCTGAAGACGGACTGGGCCTAGACCGTTTGGGAATGAAACCCTGAACGTCACGGTCAGCGGCTATTACGGCTTTGGCAACACCGGAGACGAGGCCATCGCACTGGCGATTTCACGGGAGCTCAAAGGGTTGGGCCACTCTCCCCTGCTGCTCTCGCAGACACCAACCCAGACCGCTCAGCTTTACGGCTGCCGCAGCGCGGGCCGGATGCAGCCGCTGGCACTGGTGCGGGCGGTTGCCAGCAGCGGGGTGCTGCTCTCCGGCGGCGGCGGGCTGCTGCAAGACAAAACCAGTTCGCGTACCCTGACGTATTACCTCAGCGTCATCCGCTTGGCGCGGACGCTGGGCAAGCGGGCGGTGGTATTTAACCAGAGCATCGGGCCACTGAGCGAGACGGGTGGGGCGCAGGTGGCCCGCACCCTGCGCGGCGTGCGCGTGATCGTCAGGGATCGGCAGAGCTTGGAGACGCTCGGCAAGCTGGGGCTCAAGGGGAAACTGGGCGGCGATCCAGCTTTGCTGCTGAGACCCTCGGGCAACATTGTCAGAGACAACAACACAGTAATTCTGGCTCCACGCGGCGACGTGAAGGACGCCACCGAGCGCCTGACCAGCCTCGCTACTCAGCTGAGGGCCAGCGGGCGTCGGGTGATTGCCCTCAGCTTTTACCCGCCGGAAGACGACGCGGCGGCCCACTCGCTCGGCGCGGACGAGGTTATCAGCACCCAAGACCCTCAGGTGGCCTTAGATGCCATCGCGGGCGCGGGGGCAGTGGCGGGCGTGCGGCTCCACGCGCTGATTCTGGCAGCGGCGGCGGGCACGCCTTTTGTGGGGCTGAGTTACGATCCCAAAGTCAGCGGCTTTTGCTTGGACGCCGGAGCGCAGAGCTTTCCCACTCACGTTGACCCCGGAACCCTGCGGACAGCTTTGGAGCGGGCCCAGCCGGATTGGAACGAAGTCGCGGCCATGCAGACGCGGGCGCGGGAAAGTTTTGAATGGGCTTTGGCAAAATGAAGTGGGCCTGACAGCAAAATTAGGCCGTTCAACGCTCACGGCGCGGTGCGGAGTGGGCCACGGCGTCCCCCCGGCGCGTTAAGCTCAGTCCATGACAACCTCTACAGGTGCCAACCCGTACCAGATCACCGTCGGTTCCGTGACCCGTCAACTCCGTTTGGTGCCAGTGGGCCAAATGGGATTTGTGCCGCTGATCGAGTTTATCGGCGACAGCGAACTGACCAAAGCGGCGGCGCAGGCGCTCGTCCCGCTGATTCCTGAAGGCACCGAGGCGCTGCTCACCGTCGTGACCAACGCCTTGCCGCTGACCCACGAACTCAGCGACTTATCGGGTTTGCCTTACCAAGTGGCCCGCAAAAAGCGGCGCACTTATATGCAGAATCCACTGATTCAGGAAATGCCGGGCCTGACGCTGGGCGTCTCCGAGACGCTGTGGCTGGACGGCCCCCACGCCGAGCGGCTGAGCGGCAAAAAAGTGGTGATCGTGCAAGACGTGATCGCCACTGGATCGATGGCGATGGCCCTCGCCCGCTTAACGGAACGGGCAGGCGGCACGGTTCACGGCTACCTCGCCGCCTTCAAGCAAGGCGAAAATACCTTGCCGGTGCAGTATTTACAGGAGTTGCCGAAGTGGGTGCAAAGCTAAGCGCGGGAAGGTAAGACAACTTTGCCCACCTTCCCGCGCCTTTGGTCTCCGCTTTTAAAGAGGAGGCTCTTGGCGGAGGTGCTCGGCGGCGGGAGCGGGCACCGCCGCGATCACCTGAACGGTTTGACCCGCCGGCAAGATCTGGGGTTGGGGTACTGCCTGGGTTTGAGCAGCCGGCTCCGACAAACTGGCGGACAGGTCGCTGCTCAGACCGCTGGTGTGTTGGCGAAACTCGCGCAAGGTCTGGCCGAGGCTCTTGCCGAGTTCCGGCAGTTTGCGGGGCCCGAAAATCAGCAGAGCGGCGAGCAAAATTAAGATCAGGTGACCGGGTTCTAGAATGCCGAGCATAGTGCCTCCGAGCGGGGGATTGGCCCTCAGCCGATTGGAGCTGCTTGGGTCTGTTCCCGCGTTCCCTTAGTCTGGAGAGGGCAGGGAGCGGGCAGATGAAAGGGTGAAGGCTTTTAACCGCCGTTAAGGAGGTAAAGAGGGAAAGCTCTCCAGGCTTTATCCTTGAGCTGAGGTCATGATCAGGCCCACAGACATGGATAACCAATCCATGCCTTGATCCAATCGATTATCCACAAAACGCGGCATACCGCTCCACCAACGACTCGGCTTTTCATCTTCCGGGCCGCGTCTCTGCACATCTGAAGGCAACTCAGCTTCTCGCGCAGCCAGCGTCAACTGACTCAGATAACGCTCCATCACGCGGAGCAAGGCCAAACGCTGAGCCAGTGAATTGCGCGATCTGGCAAAGTGAAAACGCAAGCCCTTCTCCTGACTCATACTGATCACCATAGGCAAGCCGCTGGGACACTCAACGTGGGCGTAAGCCGTTTGCGCTGGAAAATCAGCCCGTGCTACGCCGCTCTCCGCTTCAGCCCATCCGACTTGAAGCGCGATCACCCCGCACAACAGTGACCCATATTCATCCTGAAGCTGATAAATCCGATCAAGCATCTGTGCATACTCGCTGCCCACCAAGCGGTCTTCGGCACTTTCTGGCCACCACATCAAGTAATCGTCTTCAGGGAGGGGCTTATCGTGCTCCAAAACAGAGAGCGGAAAATGGAAAGGATCGAAAAGTGACCTTCCTTCAGCGCCCTTAAGCGGTAAAGGGGCAGGAGCAAAATAACCCGCTGTAGCACCAGCTTTTAGGGCCATTTGCTCCACACTTATGAAATGGCTGGCCGCTTGTGGAGTGGCAGCCGAATAGATGAAAATCCAAAATGCTTGCTGATGCTGATATGCCAGTAAAGGAACTTCCAACAGCATATCCTGACCTGTTTCATCCTGGGTCAACTGTGGAGCAAGAAACTGGGCGATTTTAATTCCTACGGCTTCCCAGACTTCAAGGTGGCGGCCAGACAGCCGAACAAGATTGAGCGCGTCGGCTTCTGAAGTCTGCGCCGTGTCCCAAGACTCCACTGGCACCACCGGCCAGTTTAAGTTGCTGAAGAGCACCGGCTGGTTCGTTTTTTTGCGCCTGAACATGGCTGCATTTTTGCAGATAAATCAGACAAAACATTGATTATCTGGCATAGTCACTCATACCGCAGCGCTTCAATCGGCGGCAAAGCGGCGGCGCGTTGGGCGGGCCAGACGCCGAAAATCACGCCGGTCAGGGCGCTGACGACGAGGGCCAGCAGCGCCACGCCCGGCGACAAGATCACCTGCGGGAAGAACTTGGGCGCGGCCAGACTCACCAAAGTGACGGTCACGACAGTCAGCAGGTAACCGACTAAGCCGCCCAGAGCTGTCAGCGTCACCGCTTCGATCAGGAACTGGCCCAGAATAGTGCCGCGCCGAGCGCCCAGCGCTTTGCGGAGGCCAATTTCGCGGGTGCGCTCCGTGACCGATACCAGCATGATGTTCATGATGCCGATGCCACCAACCAACAAACTCAGCCCGCCGATGCCCGCCAGCAAAATCTGCAACACGGTGGTGATCTGCGAAAACTGCTGCACGAACTGATCGAGGTTAATGACCTGAAAGTTGGTGCTGCCGCGTCGCCGCTCCAAGATTTGCTTGAGGCGGGCTTCGGTGCGCACAGCGTCGGCCTGTGGACTGATCTTGAACTGCAAAAAGGAGTAGGTGCCGCGCTCAGTGTAGTTGCGCCAAACATACGACAAAGGAACATAAGCGCTGTCTTGCCCGCCACCAAAAACCCCACCCTGCGGCTGGGTCACGCCGATAACGGTGAATTGCTCGCGGCTCACCGTCTGGCCTTTTGCGCCCAACATCTCCAGCCGCACGGCTTTGCCGACAGGGTTTTGATTGGGAAAGAGCTTGTTGGCAGTGGTGGACAAAATCACCATCACCGGAGCCGCGCCCCTCTCCTCGGAAGCAGTAAAAAAGCGCCCGCTGCTGAGGGTCACGTCACGGGCCTTTTCGGGATAATCTGCCGCCACGCCGCTGGCCTGCACACTGACGCTTTTGCCCGCAGCGCTGGCCTGCAAGCCCACTGGAACAGAACTGATGTTGGTGATCGGCAGGCTTGCCAGAGCATCGACGTCATCTTGGGTGAAGTTGGGGCTGGGTTTCCCGCTGGAAAAGTCCTGCTGCACGAACAAAGTGCGCCCGCCGATGCTATCGAGCTGCTTGGTAATGGTCTGCGTCGCCATTTGCCCGAGGCTGAGCATGGTCGTCACCGCAAAGACCCCGATGATGACGCCCAGCATGGTCAGCAGGCTGCGGAGCTTGTTGGAGGCAATCGCCGAGAGGGCGGTTTGAATATTTTCTAGAACGTTCACGCGCTGGCCTCTGGCACTCCGGGCTGGTCATCTAAAATGTTCTCGTCTAAATCGTCGTCCAGCACCGGACGCCCATCCGAGATCAGGCCGTCACGCAGCCAGATGATGCGCTGTGCCCGCGCTCCGACTTCTTCTTCGTGCGTCACCAAGACGATGGTGCGGCCCTCGGCGTGCAGCTCGTCAAACAACCGCAAAATGCCTTTGGTGCTTTTGCTGTCGAGGTTGCCGGTGGGTTCGTCGGCCAGCAGCACTTTGGGATCTTGGACGAGGGCGCGGGCAATCGCCACCCGCTGCTTTTGCCCGCCGGACAGTTCGCTGGGCTTGTGGCCGAGGCGGTCGCCTAAGCCCACCCGCGTCAGGGCAAGTTTGGCCCGCTGGCTGCGCTCACGCATTCCCACCCCCCGGTAAGCCAGCGGCAATTCCACATTTTTCTGGGCGCTGGTGCGGGCCAGCAAATTAAAGGCCTGAAACACGAAACCAATCCGCTCGTTGCGAATCTGGGCCAACTCGTCTTCACCCATCTGGCTCACGTCGTCGCCGCCGAGCCGGTAACTGCCCTGCGTGGGTTGATCGAGGCAGCCCAGAATGTGCATCAGGGTGCTTTTGCCGCTGCCGGACGGCCCCATCAGCGCCACGTACTCGCCTTCAAAAATATCCAGATCAATGCCCGAGAGCGCGTGAACTTCAGCGTCGCCCTCGCCCCCATAGACTTTGGTGATGCCGGACAGTTGAATCACCGGTTGACGTGCAGCGGCCTGACTCACGGCGCTCGGCGGCTCGGCGCGGAATACAGCACGCGGCTTCCGGCTTTGAGATCGGGGTCTGGGGTGTCCACGATCAGGTCGCCCGCTTTGAGGCCCGTCACGGCGGCGAGGTTGGCGTTGCGGTCTTGCTGGGTGACGGTCACAGGCTGGGCGGTGCCGACGAGTTGAGCGCCTTTGGGTGTGCCGGGCGTGACTCTAAAGACTTTGAGGGTGTTGCCCTCTCCCTCCAAGGTGGCTTCAATCGGCACCGTCACGGCGTCTTGAATGCGGCGCACGGTCACGACTGCCGTGCCGGTAAAGCCCGGTTTAACTTTGCTCACACCCAATTTACTGACATCGGGCAGCCGGATTTTAACCACCACGCTGGCCGCGTTGCCGCTGGCGTCGGCGGTGGGGTCTATTCGGGCCACCGTACCGCTAAAGGTCTGGTTGGGCAGCGCGTCGAACGTTACCACAGCAGGCTGGCCGCTTTTTAAATCGGGAGCACGAGTTTCGTCAAAAGGCACTTGCAAGTAAAGCTGGGCCGGATCGGTGATCACCACAGCAGGGCTGGCGGTGGCGTTGCCCGCTGTGATGCCCACCGCACTGACCACTCCGCCCGCCGGAGCCTTGAGTTCGGCGTCCATCAGCGCGGCCCCGGCATTGGCCAGCCGCACGCGGGCGCTTTCTAGGGCTGAACGCGACTGGGCTACGCTGGCGGCACTGCTCTGGGGACTGCGGTTTTGGGCGTACCGCAAATCCGCGTCGGCTTGGTCACGCTTGCGGGCAGCGTCGTCGCGGCTGGCCTGCGCCGCTTGCAAATCCTGAGCGCTGACGGCTCCCAGCGCTTGCAATTTGGTTTGACTTGCCAGAGTGGTCTCGGCGGTTCTCAGCGCCGCCTCAGCGCTCGCCCGCGTCAACTGAGCGTTGATGAGGTTGCGGCTGTTGTCTTGGGCAGCGTCGCTGGCAGCAGCCTCGGCGCGGGCGACATCAGACTGCGCCGCGTCAAAAGCGGCCTGAGCGCTGGCAAGGTCGCGGATTTGGGCGGCGGTGTCCAGCTTGGCCAGCACCTGCCCCACCTGCACGGTGTCGCCCACTTTGACGTTGACCTGCGCCACGTTGCCGTTCACGGCAAAGTTGACGCTGCGGGCCACTTCGGCTTTGGCACTGCCGGTGCCGCTGACGGTGCGGGTAAAAATCTGGGTGGTGGCCGCCACCACATTGACCGGCAGTCCGGTAGGGCCGCTGGGCCGCAAGAAGGCAAACGCGGTGATCCCGACGCTGATAACCACCAGCGCGGGCAACCAAAAGCGGCGCACGAAGCCGGGGCGGCGCTTTGGATTACCGGCAGATGTGGGGGTGGTCATGGGGTGACTCCTCGCTGAACGCTCATGCCTCAAGAACTATCACGCGGCGGCAGGGTGGCGCGACTTACTTTTGGTGGAGGCTGGCTTTCTGTAGAGGTCAGCTTTCGGTGGACGTCGGGAAAGAAACGCCGTGGATCACAGACGCTCAGCCTGCCACCAAGCTGGTCACGGCTTTTGAAACCAGGTAGCTGGCCAACACCAAAACCGCCAGCAGCGCCGCCGGAAACAGCACGCCGCGCCAGGCTTTGGTTTGGTTGCCGGTCAGTACCCGGAAGCCGATGAAGGCGAGGATAAATTGCCACAGGTAAATGGCGTAACCGACATAAGTGCTGATCTTGCTGATGACCAGGCCGTTAAAGGAGGCCTGCAAAGCTTGGGTATACGGCTGCAAGGCTTTTTGCAGCTCCAATCCGGTCAGGCCCGTCAAGTTGGGCGCAGCGACAGTGATTTCCGGCGCAAAAAGAGCGCCCAGCGGCAGCAAGAGAATCGCCCAAATCAGCGAAGGAAAAAAGACCGCTCCGTACACTTCGGCGGCGCGTCCTTCCTTGCCTGCGCCCAGCGTGCCCAGACCCCACAACAACAACCACAGCAGCACACTGATAAAGGTGGTGGCAAAGGCCGCCGCGCCGTAGCTGAACAGCGGTGAAATGGCCAGGCCGCCAGACAGGGCGCTGGACTGGGCCGACAGTAAATGACGGGCCAGCACTGTGGTCGAAATTCCGCCGACCAGGGTGGCCAGGGCCACCAACCACAGGTAGCGGCTGGGCTTGGCGGGCAGGCGGCCCAGCGCTTCAAAAAAGGCTCTCGGCTGAGTGATCAGGTCGGCGAGGTTGGGCGCAGGGGCAGGGGCGGCAGACTTGGAAAGATTGGTCATCAGCAGTTGGCCTTTTTGGAGAGGGTGAAAGTCACAGGGAGCACTTGAATCTTGATACGTGACCATGCGGCGGCGAGTTGCCAAGCCGGTGCGGGTTATAGCCCTTTAGGATTTAGTTGCGGGAAAAAGATCGGTACCGTCGCCAACACCACCACTGCCACCACCAAAACCACCAAGACCAGAGTGCTGACGGTCCAGACGGGCCAACTCGGAAAGCGCAGGGCAGGCGCGGGTGAGGTACGGGGCGTGAGCCACAGTGTGCCCACCACCAGCGCCGCCACGCCGATCAATAAAGCGGCCAGACCCAAACTCAGCGGTATGGTGGTGCTGGCGAGGTCTCCGGTCAGGGCGTTCATGTCGCGCCCCTGCAATAGTGCGCCGAGACCGACGGCCAGCGCGTTGTTGAGGATGTGCACGCCGACGCTCGTCCACAGTGAGCCGCTGTACTGCACGCTGCGGGCCAGCAGCCACGCCAGCGGCAAAATAGCGATGACCTGAGCGGGCGCACCATGCGCGAAGCCGAACAGCAAGCTGGAAACGACGGCAGCGAAGACTGGCCCACGTACCCATTCCAAGCCGCGCAGCAACAGCCCCCGGAAAGCGATTTCCTCGGCCACCGGAATCAGAAAGCCCGCCACCAGCAGCAGCACCCACACGTCGTAGCCTTTAGAGGCGAACTCCGGCACGGTCTGAGCGCCCTGCGGCCAGAGACTGAGCACGAACAGCAAGAAGGCCCGCGAGGCGACGAAGCCCAGCCCGAACGCGCCGAACATCACACCCCAGTTGGGCCTGGTGCGCCAACGTGAATCTTGGAAGAGGGCCAGTGCGGTGCGGCGCATAGTCAGGCCGAACACGATGACGGTGCTGAGAAAAGCCAGCAGCAGAGACACACCCAGCGGCAAGTGGAACACGCGTGTGGCCAGCGCCGAGATCAGGTTTTGCATTCCCAGCACGATCAGCGCCGCCCAAGCGCCTTCAGCGGGGGTGATGGGAGGCTGGCCCGGCTTCAACTCGGCAGGCAGCGGCGCGACTTCGCCAGCAAACAATTCGGAAACCGGATGCAGATCAGGGGAGGTTTTGTAGGGCGGCAGATCAGCCATGCCGTTAGGTTAGCGCCCGCCTTCCCCCTAAGCGGTGAGTACCCTTACCGCCCGCTCCAGCATTTCATCGGTGATTTGGTAGTGCAGCACAAAACGCACGCTGTCGATGTCGAGGGCGCTGGCGAGTAGACCCTGCTCGGCCCAGCGCTCCACTTTGCTTTGGGCGTCGGGAATGGTGGCGTAGATGATGTTGGTCTGCACCGCCGCCAGGTTCACGGCGTAGCCTGCATTGACCAGCGCTTCGGCCAATTTGCGGGTGCGGGCGTGGTCGGCGGCTAAGCGGGCGGGGCCGTCGCGCAGGGCCATCAGACCCGCCGCCGCCAGGATTCCGGCCTGACGCATGCCGCCGCCTAGCATCTTGCGGTAGCGGTGCGCCCGCACCAAGTCGGCTTTTGTTCCGGCCAGTACGCTGCCCACCGGAGCGCCCAGCCCTTTGCTCAGGCACAAAGAGACGCTGTCAAAGGGTGCGGCGACCTCGGCCAAACTCACGCCCAGCGCCGCCGCCGCGTTGGCCATGCGTGCGCCGTCGAGGTGCAGCGGCAAGCCTTCTTCGTCAGCCACCGCCCGGACGGCCCACATCACGTCGACTGGAATGACGGTGCCGCCCATTTTGTTGTGGGTATTTTCCAAGCTGATCAGGCCCGTCGGCGATTGGTGAATGCTATGGCGCACCGCGCGGCGAACTTGCTGCGGGTCAGGAATGCCCAGTGGCGCAGGCACAAAACGCGGCACCACTCCCGAAAAGGCCGCCATCATGCCGAGTTCCCATTCGTAGATGTGCGAGCCCTCGGCGCAGATGACTTCCTGGCCGCGCGAGGTGTGCATGGCAATGGCGGCCTGATTGGTCATGCTGCCCGAGGGCATAAACAGCGCCGCTTCCTTGCCGAGCAGCCGGGCCACCTCACTTTGCAGGGTGTTGACGGTGGGGTCTTCGCCGTAGACGTCGTCACCCACCACCGCCTCGGCCATCGCCAAGCGCATTTCAGGGGTGGGCACGGTGACGGTATCGGAGCGCAGATCGATACGCTGCGTGGGAACAGGCTGAACGTCTTGAAAAGTCATGCCGGAATGCTAGCGCCACAATACCGTATGAGCGCTTTATGGACGTGATTGCCGCACGCCAAACGCCACCTGGGCCGCCCCTCTCCAGATTCCGTACTAAAGTGGGCCAAGAACTTCAATTCAACTTGCATTTCAGGAGAGCCATGAACAAGGTCTATCCCAGCGCTCAAGCCGCGCTTTCGGACATAGTGCAAAACAATCAGACGGTGGCGGTGGGCGGTTTCGGGCTGTGCGGCATTCCCGAAGCGCTGATCGCGGCCTTAAGAGACAGCGGCGTGACGGGCCTGACGGCAGTCAGTAACAACGCGGGCGTGGACGGCTTCGGGCTGGGGCTGCTGCTGCAAAGCCGCCAGATTCGCAAAATGGTCAGCAGCTATGTGGGCGAGAACAAGGAATTCGAGCGCCAGTACCTCAGCGGCGAACTGGAGCTGGAATTCACGCCGCAGGGCACCCTGGCCGAGCGGATGCGGGCGGGCGGCGCGGGTATTCCGGCCTTTTACACCAAGACGGGCGTGGGCACGCTGGTGGCCGAGGGTAAAGAACTCAAGGACTTTGACGGCCAAATGTACCTGCTGGAGCGCGGCATCGTGGCCGACGTGAGCTTGGTCAAGGCCTGGAAGGCTGACAGGGCAGGCAACCTGATCTACCGCAAGACCGCCCGCAACTTCAACCCGGTGGTGGCCACCTGCGGGCGCGTCACGGTGGCGGAAGTCGAAGAGATCGTGGAAATCGGTGAGCTCGACCCCGACGCCATCGACACCCCCGGCATCTATGTTCAGCGGGTGGTGCTGAATGCCGAGCCGGAAAAGCGCGTCGAGCAGCGCACCGTTCGGGCCGCCGTTGCTACATCGGCCGCGCCCGCGTCTTCCGCCGCTGGCGAGGAGGTTTAAACATGCCTTGGACGAGAAACGAAATGGCCGCCCGCGCCGCTTTAGAGCTGAAAGACGGCATGTATGTCAATTTGGGCATCGGCCTGCCCACCTTGGTCGCCAACTTCATTCCTGAAGGCGTCAGCGTCACGCTGCAATCCGAAAACGGGCTGCTGGGCATCGGCCCCTTTCCCACGGATGCTGAAGTGGACGCCGACCTCATCAACGCGGGCAAGCAGACCGTGACGGCCCTGCCGGGAGCCAGCTTTTTTTCCAGCGCCGAGAGCTTTGCCATGATCCGGGGCGGGCACATCAACTTGGCGATTTTGGGTGCCATGCAGGTCAGCGAGTCGGGCGACCTCGCCAACTGGATGATTCCCGGCAAGCTGGTCAAGGGCATGGGCGGCGCGATGGACTTGGTGGCCGGCGTGCAGCGGGTGGTGGTGCTGATGGAACACGCGGCCAAAGACGGCAGTCCCAAGCTGCTGCGCGGGTGCAACTTGCCGCTAACGGGCCTCGGCGTCGTCAACCGCATCATCACCGATCTGGCGGTGCTGGACGTGGTGGAAGGCGGCCTTAAGGTGCTGGAACTGGCCCCCGGCGTGACTTTGGACGAACTCAAAAGCAAGACTGAGGCGCGGTTGGTGGACTGAACAACACCGCCCGAATCTCATCTTGATTCGGGCGGCGTTGCTTTTACTCATTACTGCTCAAGTTTTACTTGCCACCTGTCATCTCCACCTGAATTTCCACGCTTTGGATGCTGTCTGGCTTGATGGCAGAGTCGGGCTTTTGCGGGTCGATCTTTTGCAGGGCGTCCACCACTTTTTGCCCGTCCACGACTTTGCCGAACACGGTGTATTGCCCGTTGAGGAAGGTCGCAGGGGCCAGCGTGATAAAGAACTGGCTGCCCTGCGAGGACAGGCTCTGCGAGCGGGCCATACCCAATACGCCCGCCGCATCGAACTTCAGCGCGTCGTCAAGTTCCACGTAATAGCCGTACCCAGGGCCACCCGCACCCGTGCCGGTGGGGTCGCCGCCCTGCGCCATAAAGCCGTCGAGGACGCGGTGAAAGGGGTTGCCGTCGTAGTAATGATTGAGCGCCAGAAACACGAAACTATTGACCGCTTTGGGCGCTTGCTGAGCGTAAAATTCCAATGTCACGTCGCCCTTGGTGGTCTTGAGAACGGCGCGGTAAGTTTTAGCCGGATCAATGACCCATTGGGGCTTGTCAAATTTCAGCACGGGTTTGTCGGATAAGGGCGTAACCGGCACCCAAGCGGCGTGGGCTGAACCCACCGCCAACAAGCCTGCCGTGAGCAGAGCGGCTTTGCTGACTTTGCGGCGTGGCTGGTTGGTGCGCAGTTGGACAGAGGAATCGGAAGTCATCAGGCGGGGGGCCAAGCCGATCAGGGTGAGAAATGGGCGCATGGCGTTAGGGTAGCAAGCGGGCCGCGTCAGCGGATTGGAGAATGCTGGGGCGTGACAGGGACTCGGGTTGAATCGGTGCCCTCCCATCCCCGCTCATCTCACCCACCCGCTCAGGCGGCATGATAAGCGCCTTATGCGCCGCGTTTTCTGTTTTTTGATCCTCACCCTCAGCGCCTGTGCGCCCAGCCACGCGCTTGAAGTCAGCCAGACCGTCTGGGGCGGCGCGAGTTACACCGTCACCACGCTTGACCTGAGCCGCGACACCTTGCGCCTCTACTGGCAAAACCCGGGCACCAAACAGCCGTTTTTGCGCTTTCAGACGCTCCGCACTTTTCTGGCGGGGCGCGGCGAGAAGGTCTTGTTTGCGACCAACAGCGGCATTTACACCCCCGAATATGCTCCGCTGGGCCTGCACATCGAGGGCGGCCAGACGCTCCGGCGGCTCAACAATGCCCGCAGCAGCGCAGGCGGCGGCAATTTTGCGCTCAGGCCCAACGGCGTGTTTTGGATAAGAGGCCAGCAAGCCGGCGTCACGGAAACGGACGCTTACGCTGCCAGCACCCTAGCGCCGGATTACGCCACCCAGAGTGGCCCCCTGCTGGTCATCGGCGGCAAACTCCATCCCGAATTCAACGCCCGCAGCACCAGTTTCAAACTCCGCAGCGGCGTGGGCGTCTGCAAGAGCGGCCCAAACGGAATCAGCACGGTCAAGTTTGCCATCAGCGCCGCGCCGGTCAACTTTTATACCTTCGCCACCTTCTTCCGCGACGCTTTGGGCTGCCCCGACGCGCTGTATCTGGACGGCTCGATCAGCGCGGTGTACACGCCCCAACTGGGCGACGGGCAGTTTGTCAATTACGCGGGCATCTGGGCCGTGACCCAGCAGCGCTGAGAAAACGGGCGTGCTGAGCGCAGAGCGACCAACCGGTATGCTGAGTTCATGCGCGTTGCCGTTGCCGATATTGGAACCAATTCCTGTCACCTCTTGATTGCTGAAGCGCGGGGCAGCAGTTATCAAGTGCTCGACACCCTCAAAGAGCGCACTCGGCTGGGCGCGTGCTTGGATGAGCAGCGCAACATTACCCCCGAAGGTGAGCGGCGGCTGACCGAAGCCCTCAAGCAGTTTCAAGAACTCGCCCACGCCGCGCAGGTCTCCGAGGTGCGGGCCTACGCCACCAGCGCCATGCGTGAAGCGCCCAACGGCAAGGAGGTGGCCGCGCGGGTCAGTGAAGCCTCCGGCGTTTATCCGGTGATGATCAGCGGCGAGCGCGAAGCTCAACTGACTTATCTGGGCGCGGCCCACAGCGTCGAGTTTGGAGCCGACAACCTGCTGCTGGATTTGGGCGGCGGCAGCTTGGAACTGGCACGCGGCGGCCCCGAGCAGCCGGATCACGTCATCAGTTTGCCGCTGGGCAGCGTACGGCTGCACCTGACGCATCTGCAAAAAGAGCCGCCCGGCCCCCGCGCCGTCAAAGCCTTGCAGCAGCTCGTGACAAAAGCGCTTGAGCCGCACTTAAGCACCTTCCGGGTCGGCAGCGCCACCCGCGTTTTCGGCTCCAGCGGCACCTTCGAAGCGGTGGGCGCGGCGATTGCCCAGCGCCGGGGCGTCTTGGGCGTTACCGAAATCAGCGTGGGCGGCTTTTCGTTTGAAGTCTCGGCGCTGAGCGACTTGGTGCGCGACCTTCAAAAACTGACTCCAGCCGGACGCATCAGAGCGGGCATCGATCCGCGCCGCGCCGACATTATCGTGGCGGGAGCGGCCATTTTGGAAGCGGCCCTCAGAGCGGTGGGAGCCGAGCGGGCCACCGTCAGCGAGGGAGCGATGCGCGAGGGAATGGTCATCGAGGAACTGGCCGCCCAGACCCACTGGGAAAGTGGCCTGAGCGCCCGCCAGCGCAGCGCCGCCGCCTTGGCCGAGCGCTTCATGGTCAGCTTGCCGCACGCCCGACAGGTCACCGCGCTGGCCCAAGACCTGCTCTCACGCCTCCAGCGGCGGGGTGAGTCTTTTCCCGAAGAAGCGCCCAGCTTGCTCAGCGCCGCCGCTTTTTTGCACGAAATCGGCCAAAGCGTTTCGCAGAGCAGTCACCACAAGCACAGCGCCTACCTGATTCGGCACGCAGGCCTGCGCGGTTTTGACCCCCGCCAACTCGAACTGATTGCCCAAATTGCCCGTTACCACCGCAAAAGTGCGCCCAAGTCCAGCCACACCGAATTTCAAGCCCTCAGCAGCGTTGACCGCGAAGGAGTGGCCAAGTTGACGGCCATCTTGCGGGTGGCCGACGGCCTAGACCGCACCCACAGCAGCCAAAGCCAGATCGTGGATTTGCACCGGGAAGGCGGCAGCTGGGTTCTCACGGTGGCGGGCGTTACCGCGCTGGATTTGGCCGGAGCGCAGGACAAAAGTGATGTATGGCGGCAGGTGTACGGCGAGCTGAAGGTGGAGGCGGCGCAGGGAAGCTGAGCGCACTGAGCAGCGCTGCGTCCCTGCAAGGCTTGTATTTTGCCCGCGCCTCCGCTAAAGTCTTGAAGCCTGCTGCGTGCGGGTGAGTAAGGCGATGTAGCTCAGTTGGTTAGAGCGAACGACTCATAATCGTTAGGTCCCCGGTTCAAGTCCGGGCATCGCCACCAAGACCAGGAACCCTGTCTGAGACGGGGTTTTTTTTGTATCTCGCGAAAAATTGTACTCGGTACAGCCAACTGTGATCGTTCGCTCTCCAGACCCATCTGAAGCCGCCTGTCAAAGCGGCGTTCATGGTAGATAACCAAGCGCCTTGTCTCAAAGAGGCAGTAAACTGAGCGGCATGACCACCCAATCGTCCGTGGAGCAACTCAGCGTCAACACCATTCGCACCCTCAGCATTGACGGCGTGCAGGCGGCCAACAGCGGCCATCCCGGTGCGCCGCTCGGCATGGCCCCAATGGCTTACGTGCTGTGGCAAGACTTCTTGCGCCACAACCCCAAGCACCATGAGTGGCTGGGCCGCGACCGCTTCGTGCTGTCGCCGGGCCACGCCAGCATGCTGATCTACTCGCTGCTGCACCTGACCGGCTACGATTTGAGCTTGGAGGAACTCAAGAATTTCCGGCAGTGGGGCAGCAAAACCCCCGGCCACCCCGAGTTCTTCCACACGCCCGGCTTAGACGCCACCACCGGCCCGCTGGGTCAGGGCGCGGCGATGTCGGTGGGCATGGCCCTGGCCGAAGTGCATTTGGCCGCCCGTTACAACAAGCCCGACCTTAAGATTTTTGACAACCACACCTACGCCATCGTCTCGGACGGCGACCTTCAAGAAGGCATCAACCACGAAGTCGCTTCACTGGCCGGACACCTGCAACTCGGCAAGTTGATCTGGATGTACGACGACAACGACGTGCAGCTCGACACCGGCACGTCCAAAACGTTTACCGACATCACCCCGCTGCGCTACGAGAGCTACGGCTGGCAAGTGCTGGAAGTCCACGACGGCAACGATCTGGTGGCCATCAAGAACGCGCTGGAATCGGCCCGCAACGACACCCGCCGCCCCAGCCTGATCAAAATCAAAACCATCATCGGTTACGGCAGCCCCAAGGCCGGAACCAGCAAAGCGCACGGCGAGCCGCTGGGCGAGGAAGGCGTGGCCGCCACCAAAGCGGCCCTCGGCTGGGATTACCCGCCGTTTACCGTGCCGGAGGAAGTGGCCCAGCACATGGACGCCACCGAGCGCGGCGCGGCGCAGGAAGCCGAGTGGAACACCCTGATGGACAAGTACCGCGAGGACTACCCCGCCGAGGCCGCCGAACTCGACGCCATGATCGCCCGCAAACTCGCGCCCGATTTCGCGGCCACGCTGCCCAACTTCGAAGTCGGCAGTAAAGGCATGGCCACCCGCGCCGCCAGCGGCAAAGTCATCAACGCGATTGCCGCCAAGGTGCCGTCGCTGCTGGGCGGCAGCGCCGATTTGTCTGGCAGCACCAAGACCACCATCGAAGCCTCAGGGGCCATTCAGCCTGGCGACTACGGAGAGCGCAACATCTACTTCGGGGTGCGCGAGTTCGGTATGAGCGCCATTGCCAACGGCCTGAGCTTATATGGCGGCCTGCGCCCGATGGTCGGCACCTTCTTGGTGTTCGCCGACTACCTCAAGCCTGCGGTTCGTCTCTCGGCCCTTCAGATGCAGCCAGTGATCTATGTGCTGACCCACGACAGCATCGGGCTGGGCGAGGACGGCCCCACCCACCAGCCCGTCGAGCAGCTCGCCATGCTGCGCTCGATTCCCAACACCTTCGTGATGCGTCCCGCCGATGCCAACGAAACCGCCGCCGCTTGGCAAGTCGCTTTAGAGCGCACCGACGGCCCCACCGCACTCATCTTGACCCGTCAGGATTTGCCTACCCTGCCGCGCAATTACAGCGGCGTGCAAAAGGGCGCTTACGTGGTCAAAGACGCCGAGAACGCCCAGATCATTCTGGTGGCCTCGGGCAGTGAGGTGGCGCTGGCCATAGACACCGCCGAGAGCTTGGCCGCCGAGGGCACCCCGGCGCGGGTGGTGAGTATGCCGTGCATGGAAGCCTTCCGGCAGCAAGATCAGGCTTACAAGGACAGCATCCTGACGCCGGGCGTCAAGCGGGTGGCCATCGAAGCCGCCTCGCCGCAGCCCTGGTACGAATGGGTCGGTTTGGAAGGCGCGGTCGTCGGCATGACAACTTTCGGCGCGTCGGCTCCCGCCAAGACCTTGTTTGAAAAGTTCGGCTTCAGCGTGGCGAATGTCAGCAAAGTGGTCAAGAGCGTTCTCTAAATTCAGCCGCCCCAACAAAAAAGCCGCCCCACATTGGAGGCGGCTTTTTTGTTGAGTTTCATTTCAAAAACAACTTGTACGCCGCGTTCTGGCTCATGTCGTGGGCCGGGTAGCCGAGCGCCTCCACCGACGCCAGAAAGTCGGGCAACTCGGCGTCTGGCACCTGAATGCCGGCCAGCACCCGCCCGTGTGCGCTGCCGTGGTTGCGGTAGTGAAAGAGGCTGATGTTCCAGCGGGACTGCAACTGAGTCAGGAAGGCCAGCAGAGCGCCGGGGCGTTCGGGGAAGTCGAACGAGTACAGCCGCTCATCCTGCGCTTCGGGAGCGCGGCCTCCGACCATGTGGCGCACATGGACTTTGGCGAGTTCGTCTTCGGTCAGGTCCGTGACGGGATAACCCTGCCCTTCCAGCGCGGCGACGAGTTCGGGCCGCTGATCGGGGCGCTCAAGTTGCACGCCGACGAAGATTCGGGCGTCGGTGCGGGGCGCGTAACGGTAATTGAATTCGGTGATCTGGCGCACGCCCAGCGCGGTGCAAAAGGCCTTAAAGGCTCCAGCCCGCTCAGGAATGGTGACGGCGAGAATGGCCTCGCGCTGCTCACCGATCTCGGCCCGCTCGGCTACGTGGCGCAACCTATCAAAGTTCATGTTGGCCCCGCAGGTCAGCGCCACCAGCGTCTCACCTTCTAACTTGTGCTGCCGGGCGTACTTCTTGAGGCCCGCCACCGACAGCGCTCCAGCAGGTTCCATCACGGCGCGGGCGTCGTCGTACACGTCTTTGATGGCGGCGCAGACTTCATCGGTGCTGACGGTCACCCAGTCGTCAACGTACTGGAGGGCCAGCGCGAAGGTGTGCTCACCGACCATCTTGACTGCCACGCCGTCCACGAACAGGCCCACCGTGTCAAGGCGCACCCGCTCTCCGGCCCGCACACTCTGGGTCATGGCGTCGGAGTCGTCGGGTTCGACGCCGATGATTCGCACATTCGGCTTGAGCGCCTTGAGAAAGGCCGCCACGCCTGCGATCAGGCCGCCACCGCCCACCGGGACGAATATCGTGTAGGCGTCGGCTTTGACCTGTGAGAGGAGTTCCAAACCCACCGTACCCTGCCCGGCGATCACGTCGGGGTCGTCATAGGGATGAACGAAGGTCAAAGCCCTTTCGCGCTGTAACTCGTAGGCGTGGGCCTCAGCGTCGCTGAACGAATCGCCGAACAAGACGACCTCGGCTCCCCGCGCCCGGCAGGCCCGCACCTTGATCTCGGGCGTCGTCACCGGCATCACAATGACGGCCCGCACGCCGAGTTTCTGGGCGCTGAAGGCCACCCCCTGCGCGTGATTGCCCGCCGAGGCGGTGATGACGCCGCGTGCTTGCTCCTCGGCGCTGAGCTGGGCCATCTTGTTGTACGCTCCTCGCAGCTTGAACGAAAAGACCGGCTGCTGATCCTCGCGCTTGAGCAGCACGGTGTTGCCGAGTCGGGCCGAGAGCTGCGGCGCAAGCTGCAAGTCGGTTTCGATGGCCACGTCATACACGCGGCTGGTCAGCACGCGGCGCACCCAGTCCATATTGGCTCGGGAAGGTTGAGTAAGGACGGCGGGTTCGGTCATAGAAGCTCCTTTGGAAGTTGGACAGACAAAAAAAGCCCCCAACACGAAGTTAGGGGTCACGGTAGGCGCGAACAAGCCGCCCGGTTTACCCGGTGGTGAGAATAATTCGCGCCTGCATGTTGAACAGTCTACGCTTTAAGCGCAAATGGGGGGAAGGGGTTAGGGCTTGGCAATAACCTTGATATTGATAGAACCTGTACCACCCGGCCCACTGGAACCCACTCGGCGGATACCGAAAATTGAGCCAACAAGATTGGGGGCTGACAGCGTGGCGTCCGCGTCTACACTCACTGAAATTCGGGCGATTGACCCGGTGAACGT
The DNA here is from genome assembly GCF_007280555.1 of Deinococcus detaillensis. Lineage (NCBI taxonomy): Bacteria > Thermotogati > Deinococcota > Deinococci > Deinococcales > Deinococcaceae > Deinococcus > Deinococcus detaillensis. The sequence goes on from NZ_VKDB01000016.1 coordinate 48,742, forward strand.
CTGTGCGCTGCGTCTGACCGTGACCCGGCCAGCATCCAGATAAGCCAGCAGATTTGGGTCTTTCTTGGCGGTAGCTTCGGTTTGTTTAGAGAAGAGTTCCAAGATCGCCGAGTCAGGTACGCCGTTCTTTGTGAGAGGAATTTCTATCTGTGTTGTTGAGCCGCGTGCCAAAGTTACTTCCACGTAAGCGGCGTAAGGCTGATCCGGCCCATTGTCCACAAACGGGCAAATCCCCGAGTCCCGGCAATTGTTACAGCTCGTCAGCAGCGTGGGCGTGAGCAAAAGCGCCGCCACCAGAAGCAAAGATTTCATAGGCCGTAAGTGTAACACATACTTTCACGAGGTATGAGGCAGCATTTTATTCAGAGTTGCAGAGTATCGTCAGACAGCTTATCTCCACGGAGCCGTAATCTCCGGCCCGATCTCGATAACTGGCGCAAATCCAGTACGGCTGACATAGGTGCCGACGTAGGTTTGATCGGGTTTGGGGGCGGAGATGTGGATGGAAACGGATAAGACCGTATCTTCTGTATCGTTGACAGGACGCATATTCCTGATACTTTCGCCAACAACATTGCCATTTTTAACGCATTGCAATGTAATTTTTGGTGAAAATATTTTCTGGCTTGTATGGGAAGGATATCCCCTCAAAGCGTAACCATTCGTGTAGCCCGAGCCGCTAATGTTGGCGGGACTGAAGTCACCTGAAATAGACGGACTTTCGCCTGAATCAACTTTCAAACGGAGTAATGGGCAAGTGTCCGTGACATCCAATTGAGGGTTAAAGATTGCTGTGGCACCTGCATTCAAAAAAGGCTCCTGATTGCACCCAGAAAGTAGATTTGCCGCTACAACGAATCCAGATAAAAGGAGCGATCTCTGCAAAGGGTTGGTCATACGCCTCAAATCTTAACACATATTTTTCCAATGTATACGTCTTAGCTTAACTTGGCTCCCCACCCGCTTACCGCTCTCAATCTCAGCACATTCAGCGTTCCGTCATCTGCGAACATAGGCAGCACATCGCTCAGCGCCAGCACTTGCCGGGGCGAGTCCCAGCACTGCGAGGGCTTGTGCAGGGCGAAGCCGCCGCCGAGACTGAGCGCCGCGTGCTGCACCAAGCCGTCCTCGCTGCGCCACACCAGTACACTTCCGGGAGTGTCGAGTGGGCCTCCTACAACAGTATTGGCCGATAGCCAGGCTTCAAACGGTTCGCGCTGCATCCACTCGCGCTCAGCATTCAGAACGCCCGCCGCCGCCATCACGGTGCCGAAGCAATTCGGGCCGCTCCCCGCCGCGAAGGTTCCGGCCAACTCGCGGGCGCGGGGGAGAATCGGGGACACCTCCGCCCAGAGAGTTTCCGGTACTTCACCGCGTTGACACGGCAAACGATCCCGCGACAGCAGGCGCTCAAGAATCTGGCGCTCGCGGCCCACCAGAAGAGAAGGCCACCAGACGAAGCGCTCACCACCTGCCTGAGACTCGGTGTCCAGGACATCGCGCCACGCTTCTACCCACTCCACTGCTCCGCGCCGATGCCTGATTTGAGCTTCCAGCAAGCCAGCCCGAGCCGTTGGTGGCAGAGCTGAAAATGCCCGCTCGTCCAACAAAACGGCTCCCGGCACTGCCACCTTCCAAAGCTGAAATGTGTCGCGCAGTTCGGGCGAAAACTCAAGTTCGCTGGGACCCGTCAGCCCGAAGGCCCGTGCTTCTTCGTCGGTCAGAAAAAACGGCTGCACCTGGGGAGCCAGCCAGCTTGACCAACGGCTGAGCAAAGCAGGGCCAACCGGGATATTGAGGATGTGGTCAGGAAGTTGCATTTACTCGCCCCACCCGGCCTGGAGCTTCGTCCAGTCCTGCGGCGTGTCCACGTCGCGCAGAGCTTCTCGCGGCAAGTCCACCCACACCGCTTCCTGCCCGTACTCCGCAATCAAATGTTTGGGGCCGTGATCGCCCGTCTGGGTAAAGCCGCCGAACAAATCGGCCCTGAACAGATGCGGCGGGGCGCGAACACCGCCAGTTTCCATTTGATACGGGCCAAACCGGGCCAGCACCAGTGGCGCACCGCTCGCCACAAACGCTTCCAGCACGGCGCGGTGATGCTCAGCCGTCACGAACGGCATGTCGGCCAGCGCGAAGTGAGCCGCCGCCACGCCCGCAGGCAACGCCGCCAGCCCCGCCCGGAAGCTCTCCGATAAGCCGAGTTCGGGATGGGAACATTCGGCCAAGGTCAGCGGCAAACCGGCGAGGGCGGCCCGGACTTGTTGCCCCAGTTCGCCCGGCGGAGTCACGACCACCACGCCCGTGAATCCAGCCTCCAGTACGGCGCGGGCGGCTCTGCGCACCAAGGCTTCACCCTCCAAAATCAGCAGTTGTTTGGGCTGCCCCAAGCGGCGACTCTGACCCGCTGCCAAGACGACGGCCCACACTTCTGGCCACACCTCCGGCACTGTGATGGTGGTTGGCACTGCGGTGGTGGTTGGTGCAGTGGCGGTCATTGGCACACGCTCAACATGCCGAACAGTCTAAAGCGGCCCGCGCCTGCTAGCCTAAGCTTATTCATGTCTGCACCCAATCTCAGCGCACCTGATCCCAGCGCATCCAGCCTTGGCGCGGCCCTGATCGCCACTGGTTATTTGCCTTCACCAGCTCTCGGCACGGCGCTGCGCCTCGTGACCTTGCTGGGCAAGCCGCTGCTGCTCGAAGGCCCCGCCGGAGTGGGTAAGACGCAGGCCGCCAAAGCGCTCGCGGAGGCGCTGGGCACCCGGCTGATTCGGCTGCAATGCTATGAGGGCCTAGACGCGCAGTCCGCCCTCTACGAATGGAATTATCCGCGCCAGTTGCTTCATTTGCGCCTCTTGGAAGGTCAGCACGCCTTAGAAACGAACCCAGAAGCTGAGCAGGATTTGTACCGCCCAGAGTTTTTGCTGCGCCGCCCACTTTTGGAGGCCATCACCCAAGACGCCCCGCCCGTCTTACTGATTGACGAGGTGGACCGCGCCGACGAAGCTTTCGAGGCTTTTTTGCTCGAACTGCTGGCCGAGTGGCAAATCAGCATTCCCGAACTCGGCACCATCAGCGCCACGCACCGCCCCCACGTCATTTTGACCAGCAACCGCGAGCGCGACCTGAGTGACGCCCTGCGCCGCCGCTGCCTGTACTTGTGGGTGGATTACCCCACGCCGGAAGCAGAACTGGCCATCGTGCGTGCCCGCTTGCCTGATGTGGAAGCCAGCCTCGCCCAGCAAGTCGTGAACGCGGCGGCGTACTTGCGGGCCCTGCCGCTGAGTAAAACCCCCGGCATTGCCGAAACGCTGGACTGGGTGGAAGCGCTGGTGGCGCTGCACAGGGACGCGCTGACCCCCGACACCGTGGAGGAAACGCTGGGCTGCGTGATCAAGCTGCGCGAAGATCAAGCGGTGGTGCGCCAGAAATTACAGGGCTTGATGACGGCGGCCCTGCAACAACTTTGAATGGGCATCAACTCTGAGCGGGCATCAGCCAGTCTAATTTTTACCCTCACTCGTCTTCTCCTTCCGGGTCGCGGGTTTCGCTGGGGCGCGGGTGCGGAGCGTCCACTTTCTGCTTGCTAAGATCACTTTTGGGGCTGTTCCGCACTAGGCGAATAGAAATAGGCGCGTCGCCCAAGCTGATCGAGCGCTGCGGAAAGGGAATCTCGATGCCGGCCTGATCCATGGCGATTTTGATGCGGCGGTTGAATTCGCGCTGCAAGGCGTACTGGGTTTTGGGCTGCACTTTGAAGAGCGCCCGCAGCTTTACGCCGTCGGCAGCCAAACTGGTGACGCCCTGAACCTCGGGGGCGTCCAGAAAGTTGCCACTCCATTCAGGGTCGGCGTAGAGGTCATTGCAGACTTTTTCCAGCACTTGCAAAGCCTCGTCGACGTTGGCGCTGTAGGTCACGTCCACAGTGGCCACCACCCGCGACCAGTCCTTGCTGCTGACGCTCACGGTATTGATCTGGCCGTTGGGCACGATATGCACCGTGCCGTCGAGGGCACGCAGAGCCGTGACCCGCAAGTTCAGCTTCTCGACTTCGCCGCTGAGGGTGCCGCTGTTGACGGTAATCACGTCGCCCACCCCGTACTGGTCTTCGAGCAGAATAAAAAAGCCGTTGAACACGTCTTTGATTAAGCTCTGCGCTCCGAAACCCACTGCCAGACCGAAGACCGAGACGCCCGCCAGCAAGGTGGTGGCGTTGATGCCCAGCGCCTGCAGGATGCTGATGGCGGCGATCAGCACCACGATGACGCGCAGGGTGCTGTCGACCACGCCGCGCAGGGTGCCGAGGCGCACCGCCCGGCGGTTAAACTCGTCGCCTGGCACGATCCGCGACGACAAATTACCCACCAGACGCCAGCCGATCAGGCTCAGCGCCACGATGACCACCAACTGTCCGGCGCTGACCCGGAACCAAGACGTGATGATCTGGCCCGCGCTGAACAAAATCGGCACCGGCACATAAACGGCGTAGACCACCACCGCCACCGCGCAAAAAATGCAGGTAAAGAGCCACCACCACCTGAGCAGCAGCAGCAAACTGGGCCGGATGTGAGGGGTGAGCTGGCGCAGCAGCAGGCGGCCAAAGCGCCAGACGGCGTAGACCACCACCAAAACCAGAACCACCTTGAGCCAAACCCAAGGCTTGGAGAGCTGTGCGACGAGGAGATCAAACATTAAGCGCTAGCCTGTCACGCGCGGATGAGATGAGCGGGTGAGCGAGCGGCCGAGCCTACCGGCGGCGCGGCCAGCCAGCCACAATTCTCAGCCAGCAGGGCTCAGGGCTGCGCCGACTTTGAACCCGCCAAACCCTCACTCAGCCGCTCGATGAGGCGCGACTGGTGCGCCCGTGAAGCCCGCAGCAAAGCGTTTTTGACCGCAACCGCGTCGGCGCTGCCGTGACCGATGTAGCTCAGGCCGCGCACGCCAAGCAAGATACTCGCGCCGTAGGTGCTGGGATTCATCCTTTCGCTGATGGCCCGCAGGCCGTCGCGCACCAACAAGCCGCCCAGCTTGGCACGCGGGCTGGAGGTCAGCGCGTCTTTGACCCAGCCGAGGAGCACCCGCGCTTCACCTTCGGCCAGCTTTAGCACGATGTTGCCGGTAAAGCCGTCGGTCAGCACGATATCGGTGGTGCCTTTGAAAATGTCGCTGCCCTCGATGTTGCCGTAAAAGTTAATGCCGGCTTGCTGCCGCAGCAGGGCGTGGGCTTCCAAAGTCATGGCGCTGCCTTTGTGGGCTTCCTCGCCAATGCTGAGCAGGCCCACCGTGGGGTTTTCGCGCTCCTCGATGACCCGCAAATACAAGCTAGCGAGCTGCGCCCACTGCGCCAGATAGCTGGCTTTCACGTCGGCGTTGGCTCCGGCGTCGAGCAGCGCCACCGGCCCGGTGCGGGCGGGAATGTAGGTCAGGATAGCGGGGCGGTCTATGCCGGGCAAGCGGCCTAAGATCAACAGTGAGGCGGCCATCGTCGCGCCGCTGTGACCCATGCTGACCAGCGCCGCCGCCTGACCCGCCTTGACCAGGTGGGCCGCCACGTTGATGCTAGCTTCTTTGCGCCCGCGCACGTCGCTGGCGTGCTCATCCATTCCGATCACGTCCGGCGCGTCGACCACCGTCAGCGGCAGCGCCGAAATGCCGGAATGTTTGCTGAGTTCGGCGTGCAGCTTGACCTGATCGCCCACCAGCGTGACCCGCACGCCCGCTTTGGCGGCCATCACCGCGCCTTCCACGTTCGGCACCGCGCCGTGATCGCCGCCGACAGCGTCTAGGGCAATCGGTAAGGTGGCAATGGGTAAACTTGCAGCGGCGTCGGGTGCTGCGTTGGTTTCAGACTCAGCCGTCATCTTCTGAATCCAGAGCGCTGCTCACGTAAAAGGGGCGCGGCTCGAAGCGGCCTTCGCTGCGGTTGCCCGTCCCACCCTCGCTGGGGAGGCGGTAGCCGGGACGCTCCACCGAGGCGCGGATGTCTTTGAGATCCACGTATTCGTCGGCGGCGTTGCGCAGCTCGTAACTGGTCATCTCGGGAATCGAGGCCACCACCACCCGCTTGCCGCGCAGCCGCAGCGCTTCGACGGGCCGCTCGAAATCGCCGTCGCCGGTCAGCAGAACGGCGGTATCATAGAGGCCAGCGGTGGTCAGCAAATCGGTGACGATCTCGATGTCGAGGTTGGCGCGGCGGTGGGTGTCGCCGTGTTCGTCGGTATTTTCGCGCAGAGTGCGGGTTCTCACGGTGTAGCCCATATAGGTCAGGGCGTCGATGAAGCGCTTTTGCTTGTCATCGACCGGCGTGGGAACGGCAGTGTAATAAAAAGCGTTGTAGAGCCGTCCCATGCTGGCAAAGTGCTCCAAAATCTTGCGGTGATCAAAGTTCCAGCCCAGCCGTTTGGCCGCCGCGTAAACATTTGCTCCATCAATAAAAAGTCCAATCCGCTCTAAATACTGTGGTTGTTCCATCTGTCCTCCGGGCGCGGCCAAATCGGGGAAGCGCCCATCTATGTGGTGCTGAAGTGGTGTTCAAAGGGTCAATGAGAGTTGAGTATGCCCGCAGTCACGCATCGGCAGTTGCCGCCCGCCAAAACAGTGGCCTTTGGCGGCTGGCTTTAAGATACCGGCTGCCCGCCCCGAAATGTCAATTCAGGTTCCCCTGAACAAGGTGTCGCTGAACTCACTTTAAGTTTGAATGCACCGGCAACTGTGGCCGCTGTCCCTCCTGTTGCAGCGCCGCCCACACGTCCTGATTGAGTTTGAGTAGATCAACGCCGCCGTATTCGGCTGGCAAGGCCTGGAGATATTTCTGGGCTTTGTCGAAGTTGCGGTGGGTGAGACTGCCGTACGCCCAGCGCCTGTGCAGCGCGGCGGCCAGCAAAATCAGGGCCTGCAAGAACGCCCGCTCCTCACCGGCAGCAATCAGCCAGCGGCCTTCCCACGCTTCGTGGGCTTCCCACCACAGGCCCGCATTAAACAGCCGCGCTCCCTCATTCCACTCCTGACTGCTCTGGGCCGACCACATGTCCTCAGTGTGGCGCATCCCTGCCGCGCCGCCCCCACACCCTCCCCAAAACTAAAGGCCGCCTGAAGGTGTTCACGCCATAATGCCAACTTGTCACACATGTGATTACAGGTTAGGCAGCGTAAACTGTGGACATGAAACCCGTAGAACTGAGCGACAGCAATTTTAAGAGCGAAATCGAAAGTGGCCTGACGTTGGTGGACTTTTGGGCCCCCTGGTGCGGCCCTTGCCGGATGGTCGCCCCCGTCATGGAAGAGATCGCCGGGCAGTACAGCGGCAAAGTCAAAGTCGGCAAGCTCAACGTGGACGACAACCAGCAAACCGCCATGCAGTTTAAGGTGATGAGTATCCCCACCGTGATGTTGTTCAAGGATGGTCAATTAATAGAAACCGCTGTGGGCGCACAACCCAAGCGGGCATTTGAACAGTTGATCAACAAGCACGTCGAGAACGCCGTCAGCAACTGAGTTTTAGGCGTGACCGCCAAGCCGCTTCTGTTGTGGGAGCGGTTTTTGATTTGGCCACAGGATTTTACCCCAGCGCCAGCACCGCCCGCGCAGTAGGTTCGTCGACCACCAACACCTTGGCCAGCCCACCCAGCAAAGCGGCGTGCAGAGCGCGGGCTTTGCCGACACCGGCCACCACGCAGATGGTTTGCGGCGCAGCCCGCACCAACCCCAAATCGGGGCCGCTGGCCCGCGCGTTCATGGGAATACCTTCAAAGCTGCCGTCGGCGCGGAAAAATACGGTGGCAAGGTCGCCCACCACCCCCGCCGAGATGAGTCCGGCTTCTTCGTGGGCTTCCAAGTAGCCTGCCGTGTAGACGTAGCTGGGCATTTCGGCCTCGGTGCTGCCCAGCGAGTACAGCAGCACGTCGGCCCGCTCTTGGAGCGCCAGCACGTGCCGCACGCTGCGCTCTTGCCACATCATCTTCTTGGTTTCGGCGCTGTCGAAAAAAGTCGGCACCGGGAAAAGCTGCGCTCTGCCGCCGTAATTGCGGGCAAAGCGGGCCACCGTGTCGGTGACAAAGCCGCTCATGAAGTCCTCGGCGTTGGCCGAGCCGTTGAGCTGCACGAAAGTAAGTTCCGGAATGGCGCGGGGCTTCAGCGCCCGGCTGACCGCCTCTAAAGTGTTGCCCCAGGCCAGGCCCACGATCTGCTGAGGCTGGAGGGTATTGCTCAGCAAGTTGGCGCTGTACGCCGAGACGCGCTCCAAGCTGACGGCCTCGCTACTGCCGGTGGGGACGTCCACCACATGCGGCGAGAGATCCGGAAAACGCTGACGAAGTTGGGCTTCGAGAACCTGTGGATGCTCGGCGGGGTCGTGAATCCGAATTTCAACGAGGCCGCTCTGCTTGGCCAGCGTCAGCAGCCGCGAGACTTTGGGCCGCGACACGCCGAGTTCGGCAGCAATTTGGCCAGTGGTCAGGCCCTGATAAAAGTACAGCCGCGCCACCTGCACCGCTTGGGCAGCTTGGTCGGGCAGCGTTTCGGGAGGGGCGTGATCTGGGTTGGTCATGGTGTTTCAGCATAACGATTGGGCCGAGGCAAAAACTTGCACAAACGTTCAGCGCAGTATTGACATTTGTTCAAGAGCAGTCAACACTAACCTTCAACCCCAGCCCCTTCCCTCTCCACCCTTTGACCAGGAGACTCGATGCCTCAGTACATTCTCGCGCTCGATCAAGGCACCACGTCCAGCCGCGCCATCGTGTTTGACCAGTTGGGCAACATCAAAGCGCAGGCCCAAAAAGAGTTTCATCAGCTTTTCCCGCGTCCGGGCTTGGTCGAACACGACGCCCAAGAAATCTGGAGCACCCAAATCGGCGTGGCGCAAGAAGCCATCACGCAGGCACGCTTGCGTCCCAGCGACATCGCCGCCATCGGCATCACCAACCAGCGCGAAACGGTGGTGATTTGGGAGCGGGTTAGTGGCAAGCCCATTCACAACGCCATCGTCTGGCAAGACCGCCGCACGGCTGGGTGGTGCGACCAGCTCAAAGCGGCGGGCAAAGAGGAGTTGATTCAGCAAAAAACTGGTCTGATTCTTGACGCCTACTTTTCCGGCACCAAAGTCAAGTGGATCTTGGACAACGTGGAGGGCGCACGTGAAAAAGCCGAGAAAGGCGAGTTGGCTTTTGGCACCATCGATTCGTGGCTCATTTACAATCTGACTGGCGGCGAGCTGCACATCACCGACGCTGGCAACGCTTCGCGCACCATGCTCTACAACATTCACACTGGCGAGTGGGATGATGAACTCCTCGCGCTCCTGGACGTGCCGCGCGGCATTTTGCCGGAGGTGCGAAACTCCAGCGAAGTCTACGGCGAGACCGCCGAGGGCTTACTGGGCAGCCGCATCAAAATTGCCGGTATCGCGGGCGATCAGCAGTCGGCCACCTTCGGGCAAGCCTGTTTGGAGCGCGGCATGGCCAAAAACACCTACGGCACCGGCTGCTTTTTGCTGATGAATACCGAAGGTGACGCGGTGCCCAGCCAAAACCGCTTGCTGACCACGGTGGCCTGGCAACTCGGCGGCGAGCGTACCTACGCGCTGGAAGGCGGGGTGTTTGTCGGCGGAGCGGTGGTGCAGTGGCTGCGCGACGGCCTAGGCATCATCCGCAGCAGCGGCGACGTTGAAACGCTGGCGGCCAGCGTGCCGGACAGCGGCGGGGTGTTTTTGGTTCCGGCCTTCGTGGGACTCGGCGCTCCGTACTGGGACCCCTACGCACGCGGCAGCATGCTGGGCCTGACGCGCGGCTCGACCGCCGCCCACATCGCCCGCGCCGCGCTGGAAGCGGTGGCTTACCAAAGCGCCGAACTGGTCGCCGCCATGGAAAAAGACAGCGGCGTGACCCTGAGAGAACTGCGGGTAGACGGCGGAGCCAGCAACAACGACCTGATGATGCAGTTTCAAGCCGACATTCTGGGCGTGCCGGTGGTGCGCCCCAAAATCACCGAAACCACCGCGCTGGGGGCCGCTTACTTGGCAGGCTTGGCGGTGGGCTACTGGCAAGACACCAGCGAGATTTCGGCTCAGTGGCAAGAAGAGCGCCGCTTTGAGCCGCAGATGGAGCCAGCGGAACGCGGGGCCCGCTTGGCCAAGTGGAAAAAAGCGGTGGAGCGCTCCAGAGCATGGGAAGACGCCGACGCCTGAACGGGTGCGCTGACTGGGCCGACCCTTCCGCGCTGTCCGGCTTTATTGGTGTGTAAGTTGCCTCGCTGAACATCTGTTCAAACTGTGCGAACATAAGTTCATATCTTTTGCTTTTATCCGTAAGCGCCGATTCACCCACCGACTCAAAAGGAATCACCCATGACTCAACCTCTTCCCAGCACCCGCGCCCAGCACCTCCAAGCCGCCGCCCAAGACACCACATGGGACGTTGTGGTCATCGGCGGCGGCGCTTCAGGCCTCGGCGCGGCAGTCGAAGCGGCCACACGCGGCTACAAGACTTTGCTGCTCGAAGCTTATGACTACGCCAAAGGAACTTCGAGCCGCAGCACCAAACTGGTTCACGGCGGGGTGCGTTATCTGGCGCAGGGCAACGTGTCGCTGGTGCGCGAGGCGCTACACGAACGCGGCCTGCTCAAGAAAAACGCGCCGCACTTGGTTCACGACCTCGGCTTTTTGATCGCCTCGTACACATGGTGGTCAAAGCCGTTTTACGGCATCGGCATGAAGGTCTACGACGCGCTGGCCGGCAAGCTCAATTTGCAGCCGAGCCGCTTAGTCAGCAAGGCCAAAGCCTTGCAAATGGCTCCCACTTTGCAAAAAGCTGGCATTAAAGGTGGCGTGTTGTACTTTGACGGCCAATTCGATGATTCGCGCCTCGCTATTACCTTGCTGCGAACTTTTGAAGATTACGGCGGCGTGGCGCTGAATTACGCGCCAGTGGTGGGCCTGACCAAATCCGGCGGCAAGATTTCGGGGGTCAGCTTCCGAGATTCCGAAACAGGCAAAAGCTACGCCGTCAAAGCCAAAACGGTGATCAACGCCACCGGGGTTTTTGTAGACAGCGTCCGTAAGATGGACGACGCGCAGGCGAGGCCGATGCTGTCGCCTAGTCAGGGCGTCCACGTGGTGGTGGGCCGCCAATTCTGGCCGAGCGACAGCGCCCTGATGGTGCCGCGCACCGACGACGGGCGGGTGCTGTTCGCGGTGCCTTGGCACGATCATGTGGTGATCGGCACCACTGACACCGCCGTGCCAGAAGTCAGCTTGGAGCCGCGTGCTTTGCCCGAAGAAATTGATTTCATTCTCAAAACCGCTTCGCAGTACATGAATCCGGCTCCCACCCGCGCCGACGTGCAGAGCGTGTATGTTGGCCTGCGCCCGCTGGTCAAGGCGGCACAGGGCAGCGACACCAAGGCCATCTCGCGTGACCATGTCATTCGCATTTCTGAAAGTGGCCTGCTGACCCTGACCGGCGGAAAGTGGACGACTTACCGCCGGATGGGCGAAGACGCCGTCAACCGCGCCGCCAAGCTGGCGAACCTGCCCGAACGCCTGACCCTGACGCCGGGCCTGCGCTTACACGGCTGGAGCGAGGACGAGCGGGCCGACCACTGGAAGGTTTACGGCAGTGACGCCGACAAAGTTCAGGCTATGGAAGGAGCCGCCACGCCGCTGCACCCCAAGCTGCCTTATATGGAAGCCGAAGTGCGCTGGGCGGCCCAAATGGAACAGGCCCGCACCGTGGAAGACGTGCTGTCGCGGCGCTTGCGGGCGCTGCTGCTGAACGCTCAGTCGAGCATTGAAGCGGCCCCCCGCGTGGCTGAACTGCTGGCCGAAGAGCTCGGGCAAGACAAAGCTTGGCAAGCCGCACAAGTGGAGGAGTATCAGGACTTGGCGAAGGGTTACTTGCTGCCTGCCTGAAACGAAATTGAAGTAAAAGGGGTCAGAGCTGCGGCTTGGGCCCTTTTTAATAGTTGAATCCAAAAAATAGACAATAAAAAATCCGCCTTCTTGGGCGGTCGTTTTTCTCGAACTTCTTTAAATTGATAAAGAGACTATAGCGCGGTATTTGGGCGCTGTCAAGTTTATGCATTGGGAGGTAGGGAATTTCCGGACATGATGGGTTCTCCTCACCCCTCAACGACCTGCCGTGTACACGCTTCGAGTCCGTTGCCAAGGCCCAAGCGCTGTGTTCATTTCGCTGAGTTCGTTGTTCTTTGCGGCACTGAGACTGACGCCGGTTTACCTACGTACTTGAGCTGAAAGCCTGCACTCTGAGTCTGACCCGTCAGGGCGTATTCCAGCGCCGTGCCGGGAGCAGCACGCAGCAGCAAGGCCACAGGTGCAGCCGGTGCACTCCCCGCCGCTTGGGCGGGCACGGCGGGAACCGGCGGCAAAGCCGTTTCAGCTTGCCCCACGCCGAGCCGCAACCCCGCAGCCAGAAGGATGAATTTTTCATATCGCCCAGCATAATCAACCCGCCCTCCGAAACATTACGGTTTGACGGCGTAGACTGAGCGACCCCATCACCAAAAGCCTGTCCGTTTTAAGCTGAAACGGGGCGGGCTGATTGGTTAGAAGGAGCGTCAGCGTCTCTTGTTGCCATAAGCGGCTTCTTGACCACAACGGCGAGCCTCTCAACTCATCCTCATCCGCCCCGAGTAGCGGCGCGAACGCCAACGGGCCTCCCCCATCCCCGCTTGGCGCTAAACTGCTCGCCATGAGACTCGCCGTCATTGCAGATTTGCACGCGAATCTGGAGGCGACCCTCGCCGTTCATGAAGACCTTCGCCGCCGCGACATCAAAGAACTCTGGGTGCTGGGCGATATCGTCGGCAAAGGGCCGCGCCCGCGTGAGGTGCTTCAGTGGGTGCAGCAACATGCCAGCCGCACCGTGCAGGGCAACTGGGACGCGCGGGTGGCCGGCGTGACCAACCGCCCGCAGGATTTGTGGCCGCGCAGCCGTCTGAGCGCCCCAGAGCTGCGCTACCTCGCCGAGTTGCCGTTCGGGATCGAGGAGCAGTTCGGCGGCGCGTGGTGGCGCTTTGTCCACGCCAGCTCTAAAGGGGTCTTTCACCGCCTTTACCCGCACAGCAGCCTCCACGAGCAGCTTGAAGCCTTCGCCCCGCAGCCGCACCTCGGCCTGCACGAGTACGCCGACGCCCTGGTGTACGCCGACATCCACGAAACGCTGATGCTGGACGTGGAAGGCCGCCCGCTGATCAACTGCGGCTCGGTGGGCAACCCCCTGGACAGCACCTTGCCGAGTTACCTGATCTTGGAATTTGCCGAAACTGGCCCAAGTTACAGTGCTCAGTTCGTGCGGCTGACCTACAACCGGGACGCCGAAATCGCTGCCGCCGAGCAAAGCGGAATGCCTTTTACCCGCGAGTACATCGCTGAACTCCTCACCGGCGCGTACCAAAAACGCCGAGCACGCGGTGAGGGTACCGGATGACTTCACATACCGTCACCCAGCCCCCGACTTCAGCCGCACCGACCAACCTAGCAGCAGGCCACGCCGCACCGATTGAGGCAGAGATATTTCCCGAGAAAGGAGATCGCTAGAAAAGCTCTCTTCTCCCCCGTCCCACCGCTCTTAGCGCCGCCCGAACGGCTTGTCACTGCTGTGGGCATCCGGCGTTCGGGCATCTGAAGCGCCGTAGCCGGGGGCCATTTCACGGCCTGCGCCCGCAGCGCTGCGGCCTGCTGGCGACGTGGCCGAGCCGTTGTACGAGTTGCCTAAGCCCGCGCTCGGTGCGGCGTTGGGGTTCGCGCCGCCGGGGTCATTGGCGAGGCGGGCAAATTCTTTGGGATCGACCGAGCGCGCTAAGCCCGCGTCGTAGCTGATGACGCGGCGGCGGAATAAACCCGCCAAATAAGCGTCCATCGTGACCATGCCTTCCCGTGAGCCGGTCTGCATCACCGAGACGATCTGGTAGGTCTTGCCTTCGCGGATCAGCGCCCTGACCGCCGGATTGGCAATCAAGAGTTCGTAGGCCAGTACCCGCCCACCGTCAAGGCGCGGAATGAGCTGCTGGGTCATCACGGCGACCAAGTTGTTGGCGAGCTGCACCCGGATCTGCTCTTGCTGCTCTTCCGGAAACACGTCCACGATGCGGTCAATCGATTCGGGGGCCGAGTTGGTGTGCAGCGTGCCCATCACCAGGTGCCCAGTTTCAGCGGCGGTCACGGCGGCCTTGATGGTTTCGTAATCGCGCATTTCGCCGACCAGAATCACGTCGGGGGCTTGGCGCAGCACGGCCCTGAGGGCGTTGTCGAAGCCGTAGGTATCGCTTCCCACCTCGCGCTGATTGATGATGCTCTGCTTGTGCTGGTGCATGAACTCAATCGGGTCTTCGATGGTCATGATGTGCAGCTTTTTGTTGACATTGATGTAATCGATCATGGCCGCCAGCGTCGTGGACTTGCCGGAGCCGGTAGGACCGGTCACCAGCACCAAACCGCGCGGGGCGTTGGCAACTTCGATGACGTTTTGCGGCAATCCCAGATCCTGCACACTCTTGATTTTGGTGGGAATGAGGCGCATCACACCGCCCACCGAGCCGCGCTGCACGAAAGCGTTAACACGGAAGCGGGCTTGGTCGCCCAGCGCGAACGAAAAATCGAGTTCGCGCTTGTCTTCAAATTGGCGCTGCTGCTTGTCGTTCATCATGCTGTACATCAGCTTGCGGGTGTCGGCGGGGGTGAGCGTCTCCATGTCTTCTTGGGTGTAGACCCCCGAAAGCTTGAACTGCGGCGGCAAGCCCACCGTCAAGATGATGTCGGAAGCGTTTTTTTCGGCGGCGATCCGCAGAATGTCGGTAATATCGGGGCCAAAAGTCATGGATTCTCCTTAGAGGTGGGAACAGGTATTAAGCAAAAATAGGTCAGTTACTGGTGACGGCCAGCACTTCTTCGAGGGTGGTCTGGCCCAGCAGCGCTTTCTCGATGCCGTCTTGGCGCAGGGTTCTCATGCCGCTGTGCTCAATGGCAATTTCACGAATTTCGGCGGCGGTTTTGCGCGTGCCGATAGCGCGGCGAATCGGCTCGTCGACGACCATCAGTTCGTGAATACCCATCCGGCCTTTGTAGCCGGTGCCGCCGCAGCGTGGGCAGCCCGCGCCGCGCTGCAAGTTCGCGCCGCGCAGCTCGCGCTCTCCGATGCCCAGCCGCCGCAGCACTTCGGGGTCGGCGTTGGTGGGTCGCTTGCAATCCGAGCAGACTTTACGGACGAGGCGCTGGGCCAGCACGCCGACCACCGAGGCCGAAATGTTGAACGGTTCCACGCCCATCTCGTCGAGGCGGGTAATCGCGCCGGGCGCGTCATTGGTGTGCAGCGTGGCCAGCACCAAGTGGCCAGTGAGCGCCGCTTCGGTGGCGATTTTAGCGGTTTCGGTGTCGCGAATCTCGCCTACGAAGATGATGTCTGGATCTTGGCGCAGGAATGCTCTGAGGGCGCGGGCAAAGGTCAGGCCCGCTGCCGTGTTGACCTGCGACTGCATGATGCCGGGAATCTCGTACTCGATCGGGTCTTCGATGGTGGTGGTGTTCTTGTCGGGGCGGGCGATACGCTTTAGGGTCGAGAAACTGGTGAACGATTTACCCGATCCGGTCGGGCCAGTCACCAAGATGATGCCGTTGGGCTTTTCGATCAGGTCAAGGAAGCGCCCAAAGTTGTGCTCAGAAAATCCCAGCTTCTCGACTTCGGGAATGTTGCTGGCTTTTTGCAGCAGACGCATCACGGCTTTTTCGCCGTAGACGGTGGGCAACGTCGAAAGGCGCAAGTCGAGATCGATGCTGCCCTTTTTGAAGCGCACCCGTCCGTCTTGCGGCACGCGCCGCTCGGCGATATCGAGGTTGCCCATGATCTTGATGCGGGCCAGCAAACTCTGGGCCGCGCCTTTGGGAAGCTCGGTGTGTTCGCGCAGCAGCCCGTCGATGCGGTAGCGCACCCGCACGCTGTTTTCGGTGGGTTCGATGTGAATATCCGAGGCTTCTTGCAGGGCCGCTTCACGAATCAGCCCGTCCATCACCCGCACCACCGCGTTGTCGTCGAGTGAGCTGAGATCAGAAGAGATGTCCTTGTCTTTTTCCTTCTGACGACTGGTTTTGGCCAGTTCCTCGTTGAGCTTGGCCATGTCTTTGTCGCCGAAATAGCGCTCGATGAGGCGGATGATGTCTTTTTCGGCCATCACGGCGGGCAGAATCTCGCGCCCAGTAATCAGTTTGAGATCGTCGAGCGCAAAGACGTTGCGCGGATCTTTCATGGCGATGACCAGCGACTCGCCTTGCAGCCGCATCGGCACCACCGTATAGCGCCGGGCGGTGGCTTCGGGAATCATCAAGGCCACTTTGGTATCCGGCGGCGAGGTGACTGGATCGACGAACTCATACCCAAGCTGCGAAGCCAGCGAACGGGCCAGCATCTCGGGGCTGAGCTTGCCCGACTGCACCAAGGTGTCTTCGAGCCTGCCGCCGCCGGCGTTTTGCTTGATCAGTGCGACGTCGATTTCCTCGCTGCTCGCAAAGCCCAGATCAATAATGACCTCGCCCAGCGGCTTGACTTTGCCTTGGCGGGCCTGCACCTGCAAGGCTTCACGCAGTTGGTTGCGCGACAAAGTTCCTTGCTGCACCATCGCCTCGCCCAGCCTGCCCTTTTGCGGATAGGTGCGCTCAATCAGGTTTTCAACGTCGCTGGGACGGGCCAGCAGCAAGTTGACTGGGCGGCCAATCAGCGCCCCGATGTCCTCGCGCCGCCGCAAGTCGCCGGTAATGACGTTGACGCCGGCGGCGTCTTGGCTGATCGGCACCGAGCCGAGCCGCAGGGCGTCGGAGCGCAGCAGCAGGCCCAGCACTTCCTCAGGAGGATTGTATTCGCGGGTGTCGCGCACGTACTGACTGCCTTGCTGCTCAGCCAGCGTGGCGTAGAGCTGCTCTTCGGTGATCAGTTTGAGGCCCAGCAGCACCGTACCCAGCGACACTCCGCTGCTGCGCTGCTGATCGAGCGCCGCCATGATCTGCTCCTCACTCACGAAACCGCGCGAGATCAGCCGCTCACCCAGCATCACCCCGCCCGTCGCTTTATTTTCCTCAAGATTGGGAACGGGCAAGCCGAGTTCAGGATAAAAGCTGGCAATCGCCCAGTTCACTTGCTCGCGCAGCGCCTGATAAGCCTCGACGGTGTACCCGCTCTCGTCTTCCATCAGTTCCAGCGAGGCGTTGTTGAGCGCGTCCACGAAGGCCACCCGCAAGGTGTTGTCTTCCAAGGCAAACGGCACGCCCCGCGCCTGCACCGCCGCCGAGGCCGGAATGCTGGCAATCGCCTGCGGATCGGGTGTCAGGGCCGTCAGATCGACCAGCGGCAACCCGAAGGCTTCTTCGAGGGCGCGGGCGATGCGTTTTTCGCCGATCACGCCGCCGTCAATCAAAATGTCGGCGAGGCGGCCTCCCACCTCGGTGTGGCGGTCGAGGGCTTTTTGCAAATCCATGTCGTTGACGTAGCCTTGCTCCAGCAAAATGGCTCCGAGGCGGCGATCACCAATCGAAAGGGTCATTTTTTCAGCTCCTTATTTGTTGTGGGTACTTGACTTGATGTTCGGCGCTCTTTGCCGTACCAATCGTGGCCGTAGCGCTTCAAGACCAAGCGCTCCAAGCGGCGGGCGAGGTGGGTGTGCGGCAGCGAATTGTTGACGATAGGATGAACCATCAGCGTATAAAGTCCGGCGATATTGCCGCCCAGCACGTCGGTAAAGAGCTGGTCGCCGACCATGCCGACTTGCTGCGGGGGCAGCCGCATATGGGCCAATGCCGTTTTGTAAGCGCGTTGAAACGGCTTCCCGGCCATACCGACGCCCTCGAAGCTGAGCTTGTCGAGCCAGAAGCGGGCGCGTTTGGCCGTGGCGTTGCTCAGCAAGTAGAGTTGCACCTCGGCGCGGCGCAGTTCGGCGGCCCAAGCGATGATTTCGGCCCGCTCCTGATAGCTGCCGTAGGGGATCAGGGTGTTGTCGAGGTCGAGCAGCAGGCCCCGCAGGCCACGCGCCGCCAAAAAGTCCGGCGTGATGAGCTCGATGCTCTCCAGCACTTCACGGGGCCGCAATAACCCGCGCCCGGCCTGCGGCGGAATGAAGTTCGGCGGCTCGGTGCTCATGCCCGCACCCCGATCAACGCCAGCATTCTGCCGGTGCGCCCGGCGTCTCGGCGGTGCGAATAAAAAGCGGGTTCGCAGGTGCAGCGCCCCGAGAGCCAGATCTGCTGAGGACTCAGGCCCGCTTCGCGCAGCACCTGAGCATTCACGCCCGCCAAATCGAGCTGCAAGCCGTTCAAATGCGTCCCGAAGCCCGCCGCCGCAAACTTGCCCGCGACTTCTGGCCCCACCGCATACTGCTGGGCGCTGATCCCCGGCCCCACCGCCGCCCGAATCCGCTCTGGGCGTGCGCCAAGGCGCTGCATGGCCTGTACGGTGCGCTCGGCAATGCGGCCCAGTGAACCCTTCCAGCCCGCGTGGGCCGCACCGACGACGCCCGCCTGGGGGTCTTCGAGCAAAATCGGGTAGCAGTCGGCGGTCAAAATGCCCAGCACCACTCCTGCCTCGGCGCTGACGTGGGCATCGGCCATTTGAATCTTGTTGGGACTGGCCTCTACTACTGCCGTGCCGTGAACCTGATCGAGCAAGGCCAGTGCGCCGAGCGCAAAGCCCAGCGGCTCCAGCGCCCTGCGACGGTTCTCGGCCACCGAAGCCGGATCGTCTTGCAGACCGCCTATCAAACGCTCATCGAGGTTGAGGCCGCCGCCCGCCGGAGCGCCGTAAACGCCCGACGACACTCCGCCGAGACGGGTCGTGAAAGCGTGGGGAGCATTCAAGTGCGGCGCGTGAAGCATCAGAAATTCAGTGTAGAGGTGCATGTCTCACTGGATTCTGTCAAGACGGGGCGGTGGGGGGGGTGGCAGGCGTCACGGTGCAGTGCTTCCAGCGCGTAGCAGCGCGGCCCGCCTGTTACCCTACTCGGATGACGCCGGAACGCTATGCCAAAATCGTGCGGGTTCTCTCCCTGCGCCAGCCCACCCTCAGCTTGCTGATGGACGAAGTCAACAAGCCGCACAACTTCAGCGCCATTCTCAGAACCTGCGACGCGGTGGGCGTACTGACCGCACACGCCGTACCGCCCAAAAATGGAGTGAGCGGTAACGGGCTGCTGCCCACCTTCAATGCCACGTCCGGCAGCGCCGAGAAATGGGTGGCGGTGCAGCCCCACGCCAGCGCTCTAGAAGCGGTGGCGACCCTCCAAGCTCAGGGGATGCAGGTGCTGGCCACCCACCTCTCGCAGCGCAGCGTGGATTACCGCGAGCTGGACTACACCCGCCCGACGTGCGTGCTGCTCGGCGCAGAAAAATGGGGGGTTTCAGATGAAGCTGCCGACGCCGCCGACGCCAACATCATCATTCCGATGTTCGGGATGGTGCAGAGCCTCAATGTCTCGGTGGCCGCCGCGACGATTTTGTTTGAAGCCCAGCGCCAGCGCCTCGCGGCGGGGATGTACGCCGAGCGCCAGCTCAGCGACGCCGAGTTCGAGCGCCTGAGTTTCGAGTGGGCTTACCCCGAGTTGGCACCGCTTTACCGCGAGCGCTCAGAAGCTTATCCGGCGCTGGGCGCAGCCGGCGAGTTGCTGAGTCCCGAAGCGCCAAGATGAGAGGGCCGCTCAGTAGAACATGATGGTTTTCAAAATCTAAAAAGTGTAGCGATTCTTTACAATGAAATTCGTACTGCATTAGCGCTCTTCATCCGACAGCGGTTTGCGCCGCGCTGCACGTGGGGCCGCCCCGCTCCCACCCCCGACCTTATAAGGAGGAATTTCAATGCCCGTATCACTCACCAAAGGCGGCAATGTCAGCCTGAGTAAAGAAGCGCCCGGACTTAAAAAGATCAACGTCGGTTTGGGCTGGGATACCCGCCGCACCGACGGCGCAGATTTCGACCTCGACGCGATGGTGTTTTTGGTCAACGACGCGGGAAAAGTTCGCAATGACCAAGACTTCGTGTTCTTCAACAACAAAACGTCGGCAGACGGCTCGGTGGTTCACCAAGGCGACAACCGTACCGGCGCGGGCGAAGGCGACGACGAAGTGGTCAGCATCGACCTCGAGAAAGTGCCTGCCGACGTGCAAAAAATCGTGATCGCCGTGGTGATCTACGAAGGCCCGAGCCGCAGCCAAAACTTCGGCATGGTTGAAAAAGCCTACGCCCGCGTCCTGAACGGCGACGGCGGCGCAGAAATCGCCCGTTATGACCTGACCGAAGACGGCGGCACCGTGACCGCCATGATTTTCGGCGAAATTTACCGCAACAGCGGCGAGTGGAAGTTCAAGGCGATTGGTCAGGGCTTTAACGAGGGCTTCGAGGCGTTGGTCAAAAGCTACGGCGTCAACGCCTAAGCCGCCACAAACGCAGACAACTCAGGAGCCGCGCCCCCGGTGCCTTGCCTTTAGCGGCGAGGCGTCGGGGCGCTTTTTTAATCGCTGAGACTTGCCTAGAGCGTTTGTCCGAATGGATGCCTGAGCAAAAAGCACGATCAGGCATCCATCCTCCCAAATGCTCTCCCTATTCCACTCCCGTTGGTTCTTGGACAGAACGGCACCTACCGGGCCTGCCCGCTCGGTCAGAAAAGAGCTTCTTTTTTGACAAATGCTCTAAAGGAGAACCATGCAGCTCACCACCGGCCAGCGCGTGCCGCTCGCCACCCTGAATATCCAGCAGCAGCTCGACCTTACCTTCGACGTTGCCGGCTCCGCGCCGCAGTACGCCGCCCTCTGCTTTTTGCTCGGCGCAGACAGCCGCTTGATCTCGCCCGACGCCACCATTTCGCCCAGCCAGCCCACCGCTGCGGGCGGCGCAGTGACTTGGCAAACCGGACAACCCGGCCAGCGCTTCAGCCTTGATTTGGGGCGCTTGCCTGCCACTGTGGAGCGCCTCGCCTTTGGCCTCGTACCGGAAGGCGGCGACCTGCGCGGGGTGCAGCGCGGCACCGTCAGCTTTGGCACGGCAGGCAATGCGGCGGCCACTTGGACGCTGAGCGGGCCAGATTTCAGCAACGAAAAAGCCATTATCGCCGCCGAGATTTACAGGCATCAGGGCGCTTGGCGCTTGATGATCAATGGTCAAGGCTTCTCGGACGGCCTGAGCGGCTTGGTGCGGCACTTTGGCGGCACTGGGCTGCCCAGTTTGCGGGCCGCCCCGCCGCCTGCGCCAATACCACCCGCAGCGACACCACCTCCATCACCCCCCAGCGGCGGCGGCCTTGACCTCTCGCGGCGCGGACGCCCAGACGCTGCGCCTGCGGGCCAGCCACCAGCGCCAGTTCAGCCTCCAGCCAGCGGCGGCATGAGCCTTAATAGGAACCGGGGAGCCTCACCCAGTTCGGCTAATACCAGTTCGACCAGTCCCAGCTCAGCACCTTCCAATGCCGCCCCCAGTCGCCCGATCTCGCTGACCAAAATCACCTTGGAAAAGCAGGGCCAAAGCGCCCGCATCAGCCTTCAGAAAGCAGGCACGCAGCGCATTCATGTCAACCTGAATTGGGAAGCCAAGCCCAGCAGCGCGGCTCCCAGCGGTGGCGGCGGCTTTTTGAGCAAGTTGCTGGGCAGCATGACCGGCGCGGACAAAGCCGCCGACCTCGATTTGGGCTGCATGTATGAGCTTGCCAGCGGTGAAAAAGGCGTGATTCAGGCGCTCGGCGGCAATTTTGGGAAGGCGGACGGCCCCCCTTTCATCAAGCTCGACCAAGATGACCGCTCCGGTGCGTCGGCGGGCGGCGAAAACTTGTATATCGAGCGGCCCGATTTGATCCGCAAAGTGCTGATTTTCGCCTTTATCTACGAGGGCGCGGGCAACTTCAGCGAAGTCGGCGGGCGGCTGAGCTTTAACGATCCGCAGGGCAACGAAATCAAGATGAGCCTTTCCAACCCCGCCGCCCTACCGTTTTGCGCGGTGGCGCTGGTGCAGGCGCACGGCAACGAACTGGTGATCACCAAAGAAGAGCGCTATTTCTCGGGCCACCGAGACTGCGATCAAGCGTTTGACTTCGGCTTTAGCTGGAAGGCGGGACGCAAGTGAGCGCCGCATGACCCAGCTTCAAGCCGGTGAAAAACGCAAATTCTCCGAAGTCGGCTTATCGAATCCGCTGACAGTCACGGTCAAGCACGGCTTGGACGGCCTAGACATCAGCGCCTTTGGCCTCAGCGCCGATAGGAAAATGGTGGGCGACAACTACATCGCCTTTTACAACAACCCCCACACTCCACTCGGCGAAATTATTGCCACGCTGGACGCGCATCAAGCCAGTTTCAAAATAGACCTCGCCAAGTTGCCCGCCAACGTCGAGCGGGTGATGTTGACCGCCACCCACGACGCGGCTCCGGTGGCCAGCGCTCCGCAACTGCTGATCGAAGTGGGCCAAGTCAGCTTTGACGCCAAGCCCGCGCTGAAAAGCGAGAAGGCCGCCATGCTACTCGAACTCTACAAGCACTCCGGCGAGTGGCGGGTGGGCGCAATCGGGCAAGGCTTTAACGGCGGCTTGGGCGACTTGATCGTTTATTTTGGCGGCGAAGTCGAAAACCCTGACGCTCCGTCCAGTCCTTCTTCCGCAGCGCCGCCCGCCACGCCCGCCGTCAGCCTCAAAAAGCAGACCCAGGTGAGACTCGATAAAGAAATTGCCGAGAAAGCCCCGCAACTCGTCAGTCTGGTCAAACAGGCCGAGATCAGCCTCAAAAAACGTGGCTTGGATGAGCACACGGCGCGGGTGGCGCTGGTGCTCGATATTTCGGCCAGCATGAGCTCGCTTTACCGCAGCGGCGTGGTGCAGCGGGTCGCCGAAAAAACCCTGGCACTGGCCAGCCGCTTTGACGACGACGGGCGCATGGACGTGTTTTTGTTTGGCCTCAAAGCCCACGACGCCGGCGACATCGGCATCGAGGGGATTGGCGGCGCGGTCGAGAAGCTGATCAAGCGTCACCCCTTGGAAGGCGGCACCATGTACGCCCGCGCCGTGCAGAGCGTCAGGACGCATTATTTCGGCTCGGCGGGGCCCCGCAAGGAGCCGCTCAAGGAAAAAACGCCCGTCTACGTCATTTTCATTACTGACGGAGAAACCTTCGACAAAAAAGAATCGGAAGCGCAGATCAAAGAAGCCAGCAAAGAACCGATTTTCTGGAAATTCGTGGGCGTCGGCAAAGAGCGCTTTGAATTTTTGCAAAAGCTGGATGATTTGTCGGGCCGTTTCATCGACAACGCCGACTTCGTGCAAGTCGAAGACATCGACACCTTGCCAGACGCACAACTCTACGAAATGCTGCTTCAGGAATACGACAGCTTTTTGAACAATGCAAAGAGCAAAGGGCTGCTCAGTTAAGAGCGGTTAAAGACAGCTCGGCAACTTTTCACCCTGATTTCCCGTAATGCTGTACGTTGACGGAACCGCGATTTTACCGGCTCAGGTCTTCAACTCTTTTGCGCTTTCACTCTTTTTAGGAGGAACCACTTATGCCTATTACTCTCGCCAAAGGCGGCAACCTGTCCCTGAGCAAAGAAGATCCCAACTTAACCCAGGCCATTTTGGGCCTCGGCTGGGACGTGCGCTCAACAGACGGCCAAGACTTCGATCTCGATGCCAGCGCCTTTTTGCTGACCGCTTCCGACAAAGTGCGTGCCGACACCGACTTTATTTTTTACAACCAGATGCGCAGCACCGACGGTTCGGTAGAGCACACCGGCGACAACCGCACTGGCGAAGGCGAAGGCGACGACGAGCAGATCAAGATCGACCTCTCCAAAGTGCCCAGCGATATTCAGAAAGTAGCGTTTACCGTGACCATTCACGACGCCGAGGCCCGCCGCCAGAGCTTCGGACAGGTTCGCAACGCGTTTATCCGGCTCATCAACGAAAAAACCAACGCCGAAATCGTGCGCTTTGATTTGGGCGAGGACTTTTCCACCGAAACCGCCGTGATTTTTGCCGAAGTTTACCGTAACAACAACGAATGGAAGTTCCGCGCCGTGGGCCAGGGCTTCGCGGGCGGCCTCGGCGCACTGGCCCGCAATTACGGGATCAACCTCTAAGATTTATTCATTTTGAAGCCTGGGTGAAAGCTCATTTCATCTCAGGCTAAACAACTTATGCTGTAGCTCACGCCGTAACGGAACGTGTTTTGTCCGTACGGCGTTTATGATAGGTGAGCAAAACTGACCTCACGGCAAAGCAGGCCGTCTGCACCGGTTGAGGAGCAGTGGGGAGTACTTGTAGAAATGAACAACACCATCCGCAAAGAATTTGGTTTTGCCGGCATCATCACGGTTGTGGCGGTGGCTTTGGCCATGTGGTACGGCTTTCGTACCGGCGGCTGGGAGCGTGCCCTCAACGATATGTTGATCGTGCTGGTGCTGGGCGTCATGGAAATTTCGCTGAGCTTCGACAACGCCGTGATCAACGCCTCCGTCCTCAAGAACATGTCGGCCAAATGGCAACAGAGATTTTTGGTGTGGGGCATTTTGATCGCGGTGGTGGGAATGCGGCTGATTTTCCCGCTGGCCATCGTGGCGATCAGCTCGGGCCTCGGCTTTTTTGAAGTGGGCAACTTGGCCCTCAACAGCCCGGAGAAGTACGCCCTCGAACTCGAGAAGTCCACCGTGACCATCAGCGCTTTTGGCGGGGTCTTTCTTTTGATGGTGGCGCTCAATTACTTTATCGACACTGAAAAAGACGAACACTGGCTGATGCCCGAAAGCCGCCTGGCAGGGCTGGCCCGCGTCGAAGCGGTGCAAGTCATTATTGCCATGGTGGCGCTGATGGGTCTGATCTTTACGGTGGTGCCGGTCGAGCAGCGCTTGGCGGCCATGTCGGCGGGTCTGGTGGGCTTGCTGATCTACTTGGCGGTCAATGCCCTCGGCGGCCTGTTTGACGTAGACAATATGGCGGCCAAAGCGGGCGCGGCGGGATTTGCCTCGTTCATGTACTTGGAAGTGCTGGACGCCAGCTTCTCGCTCGACGGCGTGATCGGAGCCTTTGCCATCACCAAAGAAATCGTGATCATTTCGGCGGGCTTGGCGATTGGCGCGGTGTTCGTGCGTTCGATCACCCTGTTTTTGGTCCACCAAGGCACGCTGGCGCAGTACCGCTTCCTCGAGCACGGCGCTCACTACGGCATTCTGGCACTGTCGCTGATCATGTTGTATTCCATGAGCGGCGCTCACGTGCCGGAAGTGGTGACCGGGCTGATCGGCGTGGCGTTTATCGTGGCGTCTATTTTGGCGAGTTTGGCTGCCAACCGGCGCGAAAAGAGCCCGGGCTAAACTTACTCTCTTGCGAAGGCCGGACGCCCCCAAGGTGTTTCCGGCCTTTTTTATTGCGGCGCAGGCGCTAGCATCAGCTCATGACCCCTCGACTCCTCTTCTTGCCCGGACTGGGCGGCGGCTCTCCTCAGCACTGGTACAGCCTCTGGCAAGCCAAATTCGGCGGCGTGCGGGTCGAGCAAGCCGACTGGAACGCGCCGACCCCTGAAAGCTGGGCGGCCCGCTTAAACGAAGCGGTGGAGGCCGCTACCGGCGAGGTGGTGCTGGTGGGCCACTCTGCCGGAGCGCTGATGATTACCCACTACGCCCGCCTCTACGCCGTACCAGAGCGGGTGCGCGGCGCGATTTTGGTTGCGCCCGCCGACCCCGAGCAAGAAGGGATGCTGGAAGCCGTGAGGGCGATGGCCCCCGTACCCATGCGGCCGCTGCCTTTTCCGGTGCTGGTAATTGCCAGCGAGAACGACCCCTATCTGACGTTTGAGCGGGCCGAGGCTTTTGCCGAGGCGTGGGAAGCTGAGCTGGTCACGGTGGGTGAAGCGGGCCACATCAACCCGGCGAGTGGGCACGGCGAGTGGGAAGACGGCGAAATTTTGCTCAGTGAAGCGCTGCACGCTTGGACACCGCCGGACATCGTGCGCTTCTGATTGGTGGAGTGTGGGCACAGCGTCACTGGCCTGAGTTCTGAATAATCAGAATTCTGGCCTGCTTGAGTGCTGGGCAGCCTTCACCGCTTAATCACCTGCGCCGCGCCGCTTAAGCACAACGCGGCGGCACTCTGTATTCTAAAGGGCATGACCGCATCCCTCCCCGGCCCCCAAACCCCTGAACCTGAGCGGCCTGAAGCCCAAACACAAGAAATCCAGCCGCCTGTCACCGCGCCAAAACCGCCGAAGCCCGCCGAGGAGTTGCACGCCCCGGCCGTCAATCCGCTGGTGTATCAGTTCGTGGTCTTGGGCATGAATTTGCCCCGCGTGCTGCGCGGCCAGTACATTCATACGCTGGGCCGCGAACATATTCCGCCACCCGGCAGCAAATTGATCGTGGCCGGAGCGCACGTTTCATCGCTTGATCCTTTCCTGATCGCCAAAGTGATGCCAGGGCACTATGTCCAGTTCATGTCCAAAAAAGAGCTGTTCGGGCCGGTGATGGGCGACATTATCCGGGCGGGCGGGAGCTTTCCGGTGGACCGCTCCATCACCGATCTGGTGGCCATTCGCACCGCCCTGAGAATCCTCAAAGCAGACGGCACACTGGGCCTGTTTCCCGAAGGCACACGCGGCGGCGGCAACGGCCAGATGCAGGGCGGGGTGGGCTTGCTGGCCCTACGCGGCAAAGCCCCGGTGTTGCCGGTAGGCCTGCGGCAAGAAGGCAAGCGCTGGTTGGTGCGCTTCGGCCCACTGATCGAGCCAAAAGGCAGCATCAAAGACCTGACCGCTCAGATCGGCGCAGAGATTAGCCGGCTGAGCGGGCCGATTTAAAGGTGCTCGACTTCAGCAGCTCAGCTTAACTGCTGCGCCTGCTCCCATTCATAAAAATCCGGCTTGTAAAACTCCAAGCGCACTTTTTTATATTCTTTGGTGGAATACAAAATAGCGTGGTCAAACGGCGCGACCTCGTCGTGAATGGCCTGAATCTTGCCGAAGGCTTCTTCCTTGCTGCGTCCGTGAACCATCGTGAAGATGGTGTAGGGCCATTCGGGATAAGTGGGGCGCAAATAACAGTGCGACACTGCTTTGAAGCCGGCCATCTCCTGCCCGATTTCGGCGACTTGTTCCTGCGGCACCGCCCACACGCCCATGGCGTTGAAGGTGAAGCCCGCCGATTGGTGCTTGAGCACCGCGCTGATGCGCCGCAGAGCACCCGCAGCCTTCATCTGATCGGCGTGGGCGGCCACTTCCTCGATACTCAAACCCAGCGCAGCGCAGGCGTCGGCATACGGCTCCTCGGTGATCGGCAAATCCTTTTGAAACTCCACCACGAAACGTTTATCCAGCTCGGTCACGGCGTAGCCGATATTGCGCTGAGCGCTGGTGTACTGCGGCTTGCTCTTGGCGTTCCAAGCTTCGTTGCCGGTCATGTCAAACTCCACCCCGATCTTGTAGAGGTGCAAGGTGGGCATTAAGCGGGTGAGTTTGGCTCCCGATAAGGCGTGCAGGCGGTCAACGTGGGCGGCAAGGTCGCTCTCCGGCGGCACGGCGATGGTGTACCACAAATTAAAGTCGTGGTTGCGCTTGTAGTTGTGGCTCACGCCGGGGTGCTGATTGACGATTTCCGCGCCCGCGTCGAGCTGTTCTTCGTCATAGACAGCAGCCACCAAACTCGATTGATAGCCCAGCGTACGGGTATCGAAAATAGCGCTGACTTGGCGCAGCACGCCGCTGGCCTTGACTTCGCGCAAAATGGTGAGCGCTTCAGCTTCGCTCAGGCCCACTTCCTGCGCCAGCACCGCGTAGGGGCGCTGCACCAGCGGGATGTCTTTTTGGATGCGGTTGAGCAGCAGTTCGCGCAGCGTCGGCGCGGCGACCGGCGTGGGAATCAGAGCAGGAGCAGTCATGCACTCAGCCTAACAGCCTCCTCACAGTAAAACGTCCTTGAATCGTCTGCTTACGGAGCCGTTCTCTTGGGTGTTCAGCCATTTTGAGCACTTCTTGACCGAACGTTCAGTCAGCCGACACATCCTGAATGCGGCCCATATTATCGACATGGCGCAGACTTTGTTTCAATTGATTCAATTCTAAATCGCTCAACTCCAAGTTCCCCAGCTCCATGTGGTGCAGTTCTTGGGCCAGCGCCGCCAAAGAAGTCTGGGCCAGCCGAGCTTCCAAAGCCGCTTGCGCCTCGGCACAGATTTGCCCCAGCGCGGCCTGAATGTGCCGTCCCACCGTGCAGTCTTCGCTGGGATGCTCATGGAGAGCGATCAAGCGCTCTGGGGGCTGTACCGCTTGGTAAATGTCTAGCAAGCTGATCTGGTCGGCGGCCCTCGCCAGCTTGAGGCCAGTCACGCCCTGCTGCGAGCACACCAATCCGGCGCGGCGCATCATGCTGCTAATGCCGCGCACGATCACCGGATTGACGCCCACGCTGCACGCCAGCTTTTCGGAGCTCATGGACTGTTCCGGATAAAGACTGAGCAGCGCCAGCACGTGCGAGGCCACCGAAAAGCGGCTGGAAACCGTCATAAGCTGCGCCTCAACATGTCAGCATGTTACTTACAGGCTGCGCTGAAGTCAAGCCAGTGCAGTCAAAGCAACGGAGCCGGTTGAGCGCGGCAAAACGTTACTGGAGCTGCGCCATCACTTCAATTTCGACCATCACGTCACGCGGGAGGCGGGCGACCTGCACCGTCGAGCGGGCCGGATAGGGAGCTTTGAAATACTCGGCGTAGACGGCATTCATGGCCGCGAAGTTGTTCATGTCGCTCAGAAATACGGTGGTTTTGACCACGTCGCCAAAATCCGCACCCGCTTCCGCCAGCAGGGCCGCCAAGTTGTCAAATACTTGCTTACTCTGCTCGGCGATGCCGCCTTCGACAAGGTGGCCTGCGGGCGTCAGCGGAATTTGGCCGCTGGTGATAAGCAGGTTGCCGAAGCGCACCGCTTGGCTGTACGGCCCGATGGCGGCGGGGGCTTTGGCAGTCGAGATCACACGTTTGGCCGGGCGAGATGAATCGGTCATGGCTTCATTGTAGCGGGCGTGTGAAACCTTGATCCAAACTCGCCTTCTTGCCGCGACCTGCCGCCCACTTTCCCAAACCTCAATTCAAATCTTGCTGGTCTTTTGGCGGCCCCGAAGTTTTTTTCAGCCGCAACGCTTGAGGCAAGGCCTGCTGAAGGCGGCGTTGGCTGTGCCACTTCATCCACAGCAGCACGCCGATGAGCACCGCCGCCGAGACCGACAAAATGAAGGTGCGCTCCTCTTGAAACAGCAGCGCTCCCATCAAGGCAAAGTACACCAAGGCCAGCGCCGCGTAGACCAGCGGGCTGCTGCCCTTGCGGCTGCCCAGCAAGACATCGATATAAATCGGGCCGTCGTTTTGGCGCGGCGGCAAGCTGTAGCTCGGTAGGGGTTGCTGGCTGTCCACGTCAACCACCACCGCCGTGACGTTGTCGGGGCCGCCCAGCGAATTGGCGGCGTCCACCAATCGCTGCACCGTGATCGCCGGCGGCAGCCCCCAGCCCAACATGGCCTTGAGATCGTGCTCCTCGACCACGCCACTCAGGCCGTCACTGCACAGCATCAAGCGGTCGCCTTGTTTGAGCGCAAACCCGTACAGCTCTAGGCGCACCCGTTCTTCGCCGCCCAGCGCGTTGCTCACCACACTGCGCCATTGGTGCTCACGCGCCTCGGCTTCGGTGAGGTGGCCCAGCCGCACCTGCTCGGCCACCCACGAATGGTCTTCGGTGAGGCGGGTCAGCTCGCCGCCGCGCAGCAGGTAAGCCCGCGAATCGCCAACGTGGGCCAGCAGCGCCGCGCCCTTGTCGATGGCCAGCGCCACCAAAGTGGTGCCCATGCCAACATATTCGCCAACCGCGTGGTGCATCACTTCGAGGTTGGCCGCCTGCACCGCTTCGGCGAGCCGCTCCGGCGGACGTTTGCGGCCTTTGAGGAAGGTGTTGCCCAGCGCATCGAGGGCCAAGTTGGCGGCCAGCTCGCCCGCCGCGTGCCCGCCCATTCCGTCAGCAACAGCGTAAAGCCCGCCCGAAAGCGACTCCACCGCCAAACCCGCGTCCTGATTGACGCTGCGCTGCCGACCCTTATCGGTCAACAAGCCAGACAACAAAGGAGAAGTCGCGCTGCGGCGCATAAACAGAGTATAGATTGACGGCGGGTGCGAGGTGGCCATACTGCTGCTCCTTTGAGTGACGTAGAGAGAAGGCACCGATCATGCACAGGCGCGGATCAGGGCAGGGAGCGCGGACGGCTCCGAACTGGTGGCTATTGGGCTTGTCAGAATTTTGACAGAACTAAGACTGATGATAGAGGGTTAGGCCGCTGGCGGTGTGGGCCTCCTAACGGTTGGCCCTGAATCCAGCGGGGGAAGTGGGGGGAGAAGATACGGCCTTGCTCCTCAGTCGAGCATGAGCACTGACTGAGTCAAGGATAAACAGTCTACCCTTTCAGATTTCTGAATGCATTTTAAGACAGGTAATCCAGCCCATCCCCAGCCTTAATCCAGGCCATGAAGTCACGGCGTTTGACCGCCTTCTCCAATCGCCGCCCGCACTTCAAAGCTCCAGTGCTGATAGCCCTGCGGGATGTCAAGTACTGGCACCTCACCTTCCCAGTGGCTTTCGAGCAGCCACACACCCGGCTGCGTGGGCGCGGCGAGCAGATATGCGCCGAGCAGACCCGGCTGCGGGCCGAGCCGCTGCAAAAAGGCCAGCAAAGTGCCTTCAGCTTGCTGGCCCCGCCCTTCAAGGTAGTGAATGTGCTTGGGGTGCATTTTACCGCGCCGCTCTTACTGGCCGGTTTCGATGTAGCGCTTGAGGGCGTCCATCCGCACGATAATCGGCGTTCGGGGGCGCACGATGGCTCCGCCCTGCTTGAGCTTACTCAGGCTGTGGCTCACCGTTTCGCGGGTGGCTCCCACCATCCGGGCAATATCTTCCTGATTGAGGCGCAAGCTCAGCTCCACGCCCTGCGGATGTGGACGGCCAAACTCACGCGCGAGGCGGTAGAGCAAGCTGGCGACCCGTTCAGGTGCGCTGTAGGCGCTGACCTCGGCGCTCCACGACTGGGCCTCGAACAACCGGGCGGCCATCAACCGAATCAGCTTCATGGCCAGGTCGGGCTTGGCGGTGAGCAATTTTTGCAGCTCCCCACGCGGCAAGACGATCAGGGTGGTGCGCTCGAGCGTTTCAGCCTGGGTGGGGCGGCGCTCTTCAGGTTGCAATAGCAGCTCACCGAAAGTGTCATGCTGACCCACCACGCTGAGAATGGCTTCTTTGCCGTTGGGAAAAAGCTTGCTGATCTTGACTAGGCCGGAGCGCACAAAGTAGAGGGCGTCCGCCGGATCATCCATGCGGTAGATGACTTCGCCGGACTGGTAAGAGCGGTAGGGCGTCGCAGCAGCCACTTTTTCCAGCTCAGCCAGCTCTAAATCTGCGAACAGCTCCGTGCGCTTGAGGTGCCATACCAGACTGGGATAATTCATGATTGTCCTTAGGATAGCTCAAGCAGGCTTAAAAAATCCGAAGTGCAGCGGCTTCCCCAAGTGTACAGCTCGTCAGTCTACCGACTGGCCTGGGCTGCCGGCTGGTCTGAGGCGCTCATGCCAAACGCTTGGCCGCCTCGACCACCCCCGGCGTGACGTGGAAGGTGCGCCACAGCAACCGGGCCGCGTAACTGCGGTGCGGCTGCCAACCTCGCACCACCGCCGCGTGATCTTGGTCAGGGTAATACTGCGCCAGCGCTTTTCGCAGCGCCAAGTCCCCGAAACTAAAAACGTCGGGGCGGGCCAATGCGAAGAGCAAAAACATCTCCGCCGTCCAGCGGCCAATCCCAGGCAAGACGGTCAGCGCAGCAATCACCGCTTCATCGTCCAAGCCGGCCAAGTGAGCGAAGTCAATCTGGCCGCTTTGCTCGGCGGCGGCAATGGCCTGCACGGTGCGGACTTTGGCCCACGACAGGCCCAGCGCCCGCAACGTTTCCGGCACGGCGCTGAGCAGAGAAGCGGAGTCAAAATTGTCGGTGGCCGCCGCCACCCGCTCGGCAATGGCCGCCGCCGCTTTGACAGAGAGCTGCTGGGCGTTGACGCTGCGGATCAGCGACGCCAGCGGGTCGGCGGCGGGCGGCAACTCCGGCAGCGGGCCAGCTTCCAGCAGCGGGATCAGCGCCGGGTCGCGGGCCAGGGCGAGGTGGGCAGCGGGCAAACGGGGCATGCAGGCAGTATGCCAAAAGCAGAGCGCCGAGCAGCCACGCCTGCCCCGGGCGCTGAACTGACGGTTTCCTGACAGCATTGCAACGCGCTGCGCTTTCTCCTCACCTCGGCTTGTTACCCTAGATGGATGAAGATTTTCTCACTTTTTGCCGCCACCTTACTGCTAGGCGCTGCGCCAACCACTCAAGCCCAAACTGTCATCAACGGCGTGACTATCACCAAACCCGGCCAGAAGGCCGCCGCACCTACCCGCCGCACGGTTCCGGCGTTTGTGGATCAGAACATTCCCGCCGACTGGGTAGACGTTCGCGGGCGCGTCGCCACTGGCAGCGCCGGGCGCACCGATTTACCGGCAGGCAGCAAAGTGACGGTGGAACTGCGCGACATTACCGTTCCGACTGCCGCCAAAACCTTGGTGAGCACCACCTTTCCCAGCGCCTCGCTGCCAGTCAGCTACCAACTCGTCTCCAGCCCACGCCGCTTTACCAGCAGCGGGCAATACGCCGTGCGGGTGAGCGTCAACAACGCGGCGGGCAAACTGATTTACAGCAATACGGTTCAGCAGCTCATCAATCCCGCCGCCAAGCGCATTCTGGCCGACATGCGGGTCAGCGCTCCGTAATGCAGCAACCCTAGCGCAACCAACTGCTCCGTTTCACTCCAAGTGTTCGGGGCGGTAGTCTTTTTCCACGTCTACCCGCACCGGGCCGCTCAGCCGGACGCCCTCGGTGTGCGGGTCGGCCAGTTGAGCGAGGCTGCCTTGCAGACCCACCGTCAAGCTCGGCCCGTCGCCCACCACTTCAGCGCTGTGGGGGTCAAGCACCACCCGCCAGCCGCCGCCCGGCCAGTTGAGCGCCGCTTCCAAGCGCTTACCGCCGAGCAGAGCTGCCACTTCCAGGTCGTCCAAGCGCACCCGCAGACTGCGGGATGTCCAGCGAAGTTTCACGAGGTCAGCTTCATGGGTTGTAGGTTTTGGTGAGGCTACCCAGCGTGCCGGGGGTGCGCGCCTGATAAAACACCAAGCTGATCGGCAAATTGCTGCCGCTGGCCGGAACGAAATCTATTTTGAGCTGGTCACTTTGAGAGCGCCACAGCAGCGTGGGCTTGTCCGGCGTGATGGCCACTCCACTGCGCGGCAGTTTGACAGTTTGGCTGATCGGGCCGTCTTGCACGTTCATGGCTCCCCTATAAAGGCCGCCCCGGGGACTCAGCGCCACCGCCACGCCGCTGGTGCCCATGATCTGAATGTCGTACAGCACGCCGTAATTGCCACTCAGCCGTACTGGCTGGCCACTCAGCACGTCACTGCCGAGAATGGCCGGGTCGATCTGGCCGTCACCGATGAGCATCCGGGCAGGCAGCGAGCCGAGCTGCGCCCGAATGATTTTTACGGCGTTGGGAAAGGTGCCGCGCACGTGTTTGCCGTCGGCAGGCAGGTAAGGAAGCTGCTGCAAAACGGTAGCACTGGGCGGCAGCTTGTCTTCGAGCATGGCGAAAGTCAGCTCGACCCGCCCGGAAGTCGTGATGTCTTGCAGCACATTCACGCCGCTGCCCGGATTCAGGGTCGGACTGGCGTAGAGGGCCACGCTCTCGCCGGGCTGCAAAGTAAAGCGCTGCTGAGCCGAGCCCGCAAAGTAATCGAGCAAAGTGACTTGGCCGAGCTGCCCTTCGATGCGGGTGGGAGCCGTTTCGCCGAGGCGCTCGGTGCTGATCTCCACCGGACGCGATTCGAGGTTGCGGGCCACCGTATAAAAGCGGGCGGGTTGGCTCAGCGAATTCAGGTGGTAAGCCAACAAACGGGCGCGGCCCGACACGGTGTCTTGGTAGAGCAGGCCGCTTTGAACGGGCGCTTCGGGGCTGTTGGAAAAAATCAATGTGGTGGCGGCAGTGACCATAGACTGGGTGCCCACCAGCGGATAAGTGTTGACTAAGGTGTCGGGGAAGCTCTCGCCGGGGTCGGCGTACTTGAGGGCGTAGCTCAAGGGCGTGTCCATCAGCGGGCCAACCACAGTGAGCGTACGCGAATAAGGAGCGCTGACTTGGCCGCGCGAATTGGTGACTTGCAAGGTCACGGTGTAGCTGCCCGGCTCGAAATACACGTCGCGCTTGTTGCTCCATTTGCGGCTGACGATATCCGCGCCGTCAGGGTCGAAGGGATAGTCGGTGTAAATGACTTTTTCGCCCGGCGCGTAAACCGCTTTATCGGTGCTGAAGCGGGCCTGAGGCAGCAGCGGGTCGCCACCGAGCGGCAGCGCGGTCAGCGAGAAACTGCGGCCATCGTCGGAGAAGCTCAGGTTGGCATTCAGGCCGTCGGCCAGCACTCGGGCGTTCAGATACAGCACATCGCCGATCAGCGCGGCGCTGCCGCTCGGCTGAGGCGCGGCGTCGAGCGTGACATTAAGCGACGTGGGGTCAATCACCAAGCGCCCCACCGCTATTCGCCCCAGCGTTTGGCTGACCGGCTGGCCCAGCAGCGCCGAAACTTCGAGGAGCGGCAATACCGTGCGGCCCTGCACCAAACGCGGCGGGTTGGTGAGCTTGGTGGGCTGGCCGCTGAGCAGCGCCGCCGTTTGGTCGGTGCCGCCCTGAAGCTGCGCCGAGGCGGCGGCTGACGCCGAACTCAGCAGCAGACCTGCGCCGAGGAGAGCGGGAAGAAGAAAAGAAAAAGGCAGGCGAAAAGGCATTCGGCGAGTATACGCAGCCAAGCTGATGCACTTCTGGCTGCATTGTCCCGCCGATGGCTCTTTGATAAGGGAGCTAGCTGCCGGGTTTGGGCGGTGTTGGCGGCGCGGGCGGCGTCGTGATAGGCAAATTGCCATTGGACTGATGAAAGGCCTTGACGGCGGCGGGGTCGGCGGTCTCGTCGGGCAGCGGCGTCACGTCGCCGTCGGAAGCGTAGCTGGCGATTTGCGACGTGTAAATGCGGCGCGGCGCGATATTGGCCGGCTTGGTGAACTCGGTGGCCAGCCGCCCAGTGGTGATGTCCACATAAATCACGGTGGTCGAAGGATCGCTGCTGCCGAGGCCCACTTCTTGGTACTGAGGCCGGGCGGGAATCTGCTCCGGGACTCCGTTGGCGGCGTCGCGGAAACGCGGATCGAGCATGGCCACCTGAACCGTTTGCAACGGGCCAATGGGCGGCAGCGCCGTCTTGTAAATGCCGGGCGGCGGCGGCCCGAAGTCACGGGCAGTTTTGCCAGCCAGAGCGCTGACCATCATGTTGTGCCAGATCGGCGGTGCCCAGACGCCCGAATAGATGTTGGTGGCCATGTTGCCGCCCTGCTGAATGCCGATCCAGACCGCGCCGACATAGTACGGATTGACGCCCACAAACCACAAGTCCTTGGGGCCGTTGCTGGTGCCAGTCTTGCCGCCTACCGGCCAGCCTGGGATACGGGCCGGTTCGGAAAACCCGCCTTGGCTGGTGGTGAGGTCGTTGACCACGCCCTGAATCATGTCGAGGCCCAGATACGCCACTTGCGGCGACCAGACCCGCTTGGGGCGCTCGACTTCGTTGACCACGTCGTAGAGCACCTCGCCGCGTGCGGTGGTGACGCGGGTGATGTAGCGCGGCGGATGATACAGGCCGCCGTTGGCAAACGGCGCGTAGGCCGCCGCCATCTTGACTGGGGTGGTTTCGACCGCGCCCAGCGCCGCCGCGAGGCCGGTGCCGTCATTGGGCGGAATCCCCAAGTCTTTGAGCTTGCCGAAGAAAGTCGGCAGTCCAACATCGTCGGCGATTCGTACGGTGGGCAAGTTGAGCGAGCGGTCGAGCGCTTCACGCAGGGTCATGTTGCGGAATGTCATCTCACCTTCAAAGTCTTTGGGCGCGTAAAAGCCGCCCTTGCAACTGGGGCAAGGAAAGCTGATCGGCTTGTCGTCACGGGTGGTGAGCTGGGTAAATTTGTCGGTAGACAGGGCGGTGGTGTAAAGCAGCGGCTTGATGGTCGATCCGATCTGGCGCTGGCCCTGCGCGGCGTTGTTCCACTCGGGCGGGGTCACGCCAGGGCGCAGCTTCTGGCCGATCATCCCCAGCACGTCACCGTTGAACGGATCGCTGATGACGGCGGCCAGCGTCGTTCTGGGCGGAATCTGGGCATTCAAGCTGGCTTTTTCCACCGCTGCCTGAATACGCGGATCAATAGTGGTGTAAACCCTGAGGCCCCCAGAGCCGTAGACCTTGTCGCGTCCCAAGCGGGCGACGAGTTCCTGCTCGACTTGCTGCACGAAATCGGGGTAGCGCACGGTGGTCACGGCTTTCTGGTAGACCGCCGTTTTGTCCACCAGTTTGCTGCTGGTCAGCTTGCCTTGGCCGTCATAAGCGACTTGCCAGCCGCGCGGCACCAATTTTTCTTTCCAAGCGGCGTTGGCCTGCTCCTGCGTCACCCAGCCGTCCTGCACCATGCGGGTCAGCAGCGAGCGCATGTAGCCGCGCTGATTGGGGTAGTTGTTATAACGCCCACGCGGGCTCGGCACCAAGGTGGTCAGGTAAACGCTTTGGGCCAAATCGAGGTCACGCGGGGCTTTACCGAAATAAGCCTGCGAAGCCGAGTAGATGCCGTAGAGTTCCACCGGCCCGCCGTCGCCCCAGTAAATGGCATTGAGGTAGTCTTGCAAAATCTCTTCTTTGGTAAAGGCCCGCTCCACCAGCACACTGAGCATCCATTCCTTGATTTTGCGGTCTGGGGTGCGGGCCAGTTGGTATTCTTTGAGCAGCAAAGTATTGCGAACGAGCTGATTGGTCAGCGTGCTGCCGCCCTGCACGTCTTCTTTTTGCGATAAACGCCGAAACTGACGCGCAATGCCGTAAGGATCGAGGCCGTAATGCTGGAAGAAGCGCCGATCTTCGTTGGTAATCAGCGCCGCCGTCATAAAAGGGCTGATCTCATCGAGCTTGACCAGGGTGCGGCTGACTTTTTGGTCGCCGACTTTGGGCACCAGCGTGCCCAGCGGGCTGTTGTCGCGGGCGTAGACGCGGGTAATCGCCCCGAGACTCAGTGTATCGAGCTGGCGAAAATCCGGCAACTCCCGCGCCCATTTGGTGCCGTAAGTGGCAGCGATCCCCACACCGATAAAAACGGCGGCGACGATCAGTGCGCCCACGAATTTCAAGAACTGCAAAAACAACCTCAAGACCATGTGTTTCTCTCCCCGATAGCTCGGTTCACTGCACTCTTCCTCGTTACGGTTGGCGTCCGCTCAGCAAATGGGTGATGCGGCCCCGCAAATTCTTGCCTGACAGCGGCTTAGACACGATGTCATCGGCCCCGACCAATTTGGCATGGTCGCGGGTGTGGTCGTCGTCCATGGCGGTCAGCAGCAGCACCGGCGTATTACGCAGGCGCTTGATGCGCTTGACCCGCGAGCAAATTTCAAAGCCGTCCATATACGGCATGTTGATATCGAGCAGCATCACATCGGGGGTGTGGGTCTGGAGGTATTCCAGCGCGGACTTGCCGTCGGCGACCGCCACGATCTCGTGCCCATCTGCCGACAAAATGACTTCCAGCATGGTACGGATGGCCGGTTCATCGTCCGCGACGAGGATGGTATGCGACATATTGGCTCATCATAATGCAGGGCTGGGGTGGAGAATGCGAGGTTGGGTGAGAGCGCGGGCGTTTAAGCTCCGGCGCTCGCCGCCACTGTGGCTTGCTCCATTTTGGCCTTCTCTTCTTCGGCCAGTACACGGCGCAGCACTTTGCCCGCCGCCGAGAGCGGCAACTCGCTCCTAAACTCCACGCTGCGGGGAGCTTTGAAGGCGCTGAGCTGCTGTTTACAAAAAGCGGTGATCTGCTCCGGCGTGACGCTGTGTTCCGGCTTGAGCACCACAAAGGCCTTGACATGCTCGCCCCGGTAAGTATCCGGCACGCCGATCACGGCGGCTTCCAGCACCGCCGGATGTTGGTAGAGCACTTCTTCGACTTCACGTGGATACACATTGTGGCCGCCCACCAAGATCAGCTCTTTTTTGCGGTCGACGATGCTGAAATAGCCGTCTTCGTCCATGCGGGCCATGTCGCCAGTCTTGAGCCAGCGCACCTGACCTTCTTCGGTCAGCTCCTCCACGATGGTTTCGGCGGTGGCCTCACTGCGCTGCCAGTACCCGGCCATGATGTTAGGGCCAGCCACCCACAGTTCACCGATCTCGCCAACCGGCACTTCCCGCCCCTGGTCGTCGCGCACGCTGGCGTCAATTCCCGGCAGGGGCAAGCCGATGCTGCCTTCCCGCTGCTCGCCGCCCACCGGGTTGGTGTGGGTAATCGGGCTGCTCTCGGTCAGGCCGTAGCCCTCCACCAAGTTGGCTCCGCCGGTAATTTCGCGGAACTTTCGGGCGGTTTCTGAAGGCAAGGCAGCGCTGCCCGAAATGCAGGCCCGCACGGTTTTGAGGTCATATTCGGGGGTCAGCGGCGAGTTGTTGATGGCGTTATAGAGAGTCGGCACGCCGGGAAACAGCGTCACGCCAGATTTTTCGATAGCGCTCAGCAGCGCTTTGATATCGCGCGGATTGGGAATCAGCACGATATTGGCCCCGATCAACAAGCTCAGGTTCATGGCCACCGTCATGCCGTAGACGTGAAAAAAGGGAATAGCCCCCAAAGTGACTTCTTGGCCGTCGCGCAAGTCCGGCATCCAAGCGGCGGCTTGCTGAGCGTTGGCCACCAAGTTGCGGTGGGTCAGCATGGCCCCTTTGGGCACGCCGGTGGTGCCGCCTGTGTACTGCAGCAGCGCCACATCATCCACGCCGATGGGTACTGAGCGGGGCGCGACAGGGTGGTCTTGGGCTTGTTCGAGCAGATGCCCGAAGGTGAGCACCTTGCCCTGCTCTTTGACGTCCACCCAAGTGCCCTTGCGCTTTTCCAGCAGTGGGTAAAGCAAGTTTTTGGGAAATGGCAGGGCGTCTTGAATGCCGGTCACGATGACGCGGCGCACGCTGAGAGCGGGATTGTTTTC
Source organism: Deinococcus detaillensis (assembly GCF_007280555.1). Lineage (NCBI taxonomy): Bacteria > Thermotogati > Deinococcota > Deinococci > Deinococcales > Deinococcaceae > Deinococcus > Deinococcus detaillensis. The sequence continues at coordinate 87,904 of NZ_VKDB01000016.1, forward strand.
GATCTCAGCAAAACGCGGATAGAAGCTGTCGAGCATCACCAGCACGCTGGCTCCTGAGTCAATCAGTTGATGCTCCAGTTCGTGGGCCACGTACAGCGGCGAGGTATTGACCACCACCGCGCCCGCCAGCGCCGCACCAAAAAAAGCCACCACGAACTGCGGCGTATTGGGCAGCATAATCGCCACCCGGTCACCCTTTTGGACACCGAGCGCCTGCAAACCGCTGGCGAAGTGCTGCACGTTGGCCCAGAGCTGGCGGTAAGCTTGGCGGTGGCCCAAAAATTCCAAAGCGGGTTCCTTGCCAAAGCGCTCCGAGGCGCGTTCAAGAAGCTGAGGCAGGGTTAAAGCCTCCCCTGCAAATTCATGGGGCACTCCATTTTGGTAATGCTTGAGCCACGGCTTATTCATTGACAGCCTCCTTAATCGAGTGGGAGCGGAAAGCGGGTGCCGAGAGGCTCATACCGAGAGACTGAGCATTGCAAACTTGAAAAAGGCGCTGCACCCGCTTGAATCAGTATACCTGGATACAAAATTATTTGAACTCAGTATAAAGTTTTAGCTCGAGGGCGTCTAGGGGTATTCAGCTCCGCCGCAAATACGCCGCACCCCTGCAACCAGAAGATGTAAAGGCCGTCCACATCCACCTCTCCATACCGTTAGCCAGACTGCTGCTATGGACAATCCAACCAATCCTGAGACCGCTGAGCAAAACACCGGGCGGGCCGACGTGAGCTACGGAGCCAACAGCAACTTGTCGAGCAGCGACGTAGCCGAGACCGCCGCCGCTCAGCAAGTCGAGGAAGCCCACCAGCGCAGCGGATCGCAGAGTGGCGCAGGCTTTGAGGAGACGAGCGACCCGGATCAGCAGATGGACAACAGCGGAATGCTCAGTCCGCAGGGACAGCAACCCGCCGAGGGAGCAGGTACTACTCGCATGGGGCAAACTGGCGAAGACCGCAACCGCGAGAGTTAAGCCCTCCGAGAAACCTCTTGCCTGTCCCCTGCTGGCTGCTCAGGCCCCGAACGTTAATCTGGTATTAAACCGCGCCGGCTCAGCGGCGTGAACGTACTACACTCAGAGGTCAGGACGAGCGCGGCTTTACGGCGCTTTACAGGAGGAACTTATGACCATGGAATCCAATACCAAAGACCAGCAACGCCTCATTACTGGCGCGGCAGGCGGCGCACTCGCTTTGTTTGGCTTGATTAAACGCGGCCCACTCGGCTTACTGATGGCCGCAGCCGGCGGCTTCCTAATTTTTAGGGCGGCAGGCGGCTCACAGATGGTCAATCAAGTCACGGGCGGCGGCCCCACCAGCAGCAAGCCGATCTTTGTCGAACACAGCGTCGTGATCGACCGGCCCGCCCAGAGCGTTTACGACTTCTGGCGCAAGCTCGACAACTTGCCGCAGATCATGAGCCACTTGGAAACCGTCACGGTGCTGGACGAGCGCCGCAGCCGCTGGGTCGCCAAAGCACCGCTGGGCACCCATGTCGAGTGGGAAGCCGAAGTGGTGAACGATAAGCCCGGCGAGCGTATCGGCTGGCACAGCTTGCCCGGCGCGACGGTAGACAACGCGGGCAGCGTCCAATTTGAAAGCATGCCCAACGGCAGCACCCGCCTGCACGTGGCGCTGAGCTACCGCCCACCGGCTGGCCCGCTCGGAGCCGCCGTCGCTAAGATCTTTGGTGAAGAACCCAGTCAGCAGATCGCCGAGGATCTCCAGAAGTTCAAGCAGAGCTTCGAGGCCCAGAGCAAGAACTAAGCTCCAACAAACAGGGCGGCGGGAAAGGTTAAGAGCCTTCCCACCGCTTTTTTGTGACTGATTTTCTGTAGCTGAAACAAACAGGCTAAGCGCCTTTTTTGGGCTTCAGGAGGGTAGGACAGGCGATCCAACAACAAAGAAGCGCTCCCTTTCGCACGAGGCGAAAGGGAGCGCTGAAGATACAGAGCAGATTTTAGTGAACGGTAAGGGGCGTGAGATGAAAGGAGGTGATCCAACCGCACCTTCCGGTACAGTTACCTTGTTACGA